>NZ_JAQOSO010000016.1 GCF_030068505.1 Roseofilum capinflatum BLCC-M114 | reverse complement strand
AACAATGAACAATGAACAATGAACAATGAACAATGAACAATGAACAATGAACAATTAACAATGAACAATTAACAATGAGCAATTAACAAATAGTCTGTTATTTACAGCGCTTTGGGCTGTTATGAGGGACGCTGATCCCAAGTTTGCTTGAAAGTGCATTCCTATAAAAAGCCTGGAAAATAGGCATTATAGCGTGAAAAATGGTTTTCCTATTCCCCATTCCCCATTCCCCTATCCCCCTATCCCCCCATCCCCTATCCCCTTGCCTAAACAACGACTCGATCTTTTACTGGTAGAACGGTCTCTGTGTGATTCTCGACAACTGGCCCAGCGCTTGATCCGGGCGGGTGAGGTGATGGTCGAGCGGGTGGTGATAGATAAGCCGGGGACTTTGATTTCTACAGAGGCAGCGATCGCCGTGAAGGAGCGATCGCCTTTTGTCTCTAGAGGCGGTGAAAAATTGGCCCATGCTCTTGAGCATTTTGACTTAACTGTTGCGGATCGAATTGCCCTCGATGGAGGCATTTCTACCGGAGGGTTTACGGACTGTTTGCTACAAAATGGAGTAAAACAGGTGTATGGGGTAGATGTGGGCTATGGTCAAGTTGATTGGCGCATCCGCACGGATTCGAGGGTGATTTTGAAAGAACGCACCAATTTACGCTATTTAAGTGCCGAAGCGCTATATAATGGGGGTGAACCCGCAAATTTAGCGGTAGTTGATGTTTCGTTTATTTCATTAGCCAAGGTCTTACCGGCACTATGGGCGCTGTTAGCTCCTCCCAGGGAGTTAGTCGCGTTAGTGAAGCCTCAGTTTGAGGTGGGGCGATCGCGGGTGGGGAAAAAGGGAGTCGTCCGCGATCCCAAAGACCATAGCCAGGCGATCGCCACAGTTTACGAGAGCGCACAGAGTCTAGGATGGTTTTATCGAGGCTTAACCCATTCTCCCATTACCGGGCCAGCCGGAAATATTGAATATCTGCTTTGGTTAGAGATGTCTTCAGGCAATGGCGATCGCTCTGGGGTACTCACTTTATCTATGATTGATGAATGCACCCTAGCGGCAAAACAGTCTTTCTGAGGTTTAATATTTAACGTTAAACGTTTAACTTTTGACTTTTAAACCCCACTCCCATGGATCGGTTGAAACTTATTTTCCGCATTGTTCTCTACATCCTGATCATTCCTTTAGTGGTCAGTTTAGTCGTCCTAAGCAAATTACTCTTTATTTTTCTGGCCGATCACCATTTATATTCTTTACCCATTATTGGCGATATTTTTCGCATGTTAGACTTGAGCGAACTGTCTAACTTAATCTCCTTTGCCATTTTGGGCTTAGGGTTTGGACTCTCTACGGTGTTTTTGCCCCCTCGTATTCGCAAGCAAGTCAGTCTTGTCCTACTGATTCCCACCGTTCCCTTTATTCTCAGCATTCCCACCGTAGTGCGCTATAACAACTGGCTGAATGATATTGCCGAAAACACCCAGTTATCCTCTGGGGAAATTGTGCAAAAAACTGACGAATTTCTAGAAGAGAAAACCGGAAAAACCGGCATGTTGGGCTTTTATTTCTATACCGCTAAATTTCCCATCCTACCGACTCAATTGGATCGCCTGAATCAGTTAGAAGCCGAAGACAACCGCTTAAAATCCATGTTATCCACTTTTTTAGGCGATCGCGCCCAATGGCTAGATTGGGTGTTTGCCTTTCAAGGCTGGTTATTGCGAGTCGTCTATGGAGCGATCGCGATCGTTACCACCCTAATCCATTTCCAAGAAGGCACTCAACAACTCGAACGTTTGTTTAGTCGTAAATCCCCAAAACAGCAGAAGAGGGAATAGGAATCAGTCTACAAGATTTGGGTATACAGCAGTTTTCGCTTTAGAAAAAGTTGAAGAATTTAGCCAGAGACATAAGTGGAATCACTTAACAGAAACAGACCGAGGGGCGAT
The DNA here is from genome assembly GCF_030068505.1 of Roseofilum capinflatum BLCC-M114. Taxonomy (NCBI): domain Bacteria; kingdom Bacillati; phylum Cyanobacteriota; class Cyanophyceae; order Desertifilales; family Desertifilaceae; genus Roseofilum; species Roseofilum capinflatum. The sequence continues at coordinate 2,342 of NZ_JAQOSO010000016.1, read as the reverse complement.
CGCTCAATCTTTAGCCAGTTTACCCCACACTCTCCCCGCCGAAAACCACTTAACCAAACGGTTTGACCTGCTCTGTGTCAAGTTGCAGTTAGCCATCTTGAAGCAAACCAGCGACTTTGAGACATTGAGGGATAAGGTGAGAGATTTAGGCAGCAACTTAGGACAAAAAGCGAACATCCCCATGGTAGCCCAGAAACTCGAATTAATTACCGACATCCAACAAGAAGAATGGTGGCGCGACGCAACTCCGGAGAGTATCGAGAGTCTGCGCTGCGACCTCCGGGAGTTGGTTAAATTTGTCGATCGGAGCCACCAAGAAATCGTTTATACCGACTTCACCGACGAACTGGGAGAGTTGCGCGAGGCAGAAGTACCCACCACCACCCCAGCCTTCAGTCGCGAACAGTATCGCAAAAAAGTAGAAACCTACCTCCGCAGCAACTCCAATCATGTCGCCATTGCCAAATTAAAGCGCAATTTACCCCTAACCGATGAAGACTTAACGGAGTTAGAAAAGATGTTATTTGAGAGCGAAGCCGTAGAGAATCGCGACAAATTCGAGGAAGTTTACGGCAAAGAAACCAGCTTAAAGTTATTTGTCAGAAAAATAGTCGGCTTAGACAGAAAGGCAGCAAAAGAAGCATTTAGCCAGTATTTAGATACGAATAATTTTAGTGCCAACCAAATCCGATTTATTGAGAACATCATCGATTATTTAACCCAAAACGGCGTAATGTCACCAGGATTATTATACGAACCCCCATTTACCAACTGGCACAGCGACGGGCTAGATGGAGTGTTTGCAGACAGCGACGTGGATGATATTCTTGAAATCCTAACCGAGTTTGAGACCAGAGCCAGCTAATATTATTCATCAGTCCTGTGTATTAAATCTCATCTCCTGAAAATGTCTCAAGCCGATCGCCCATCGGGAAAACCCAGCGCCATCAATATTGTCTTTGTCGGTTTCATTGCTGTTGCCATTCTCTTTGCTGGTTATACCGGCACAATGGAACAGGTGACTGAAGCCAGTTTTGACTCTGCCAAAACCGCCGTCAATCTGGCGATTGATTTAATTGGCGTGATGGCACTTTGGCTGGGTTTAGTGCGAGTCCTGGAAGCCGGAGGACTCATGTATACTCTGGCGAATCTCCTCAAACCCTTGATGGTTAAGCTGTTTCCTGATGTACCACCTACCCATCCAGCCATGGGAGCCATGATCCTCAATATTTCTGCGAATATGCTGGGGTTGGGAAATGCAGCGACTCCTTTTGGCATCAAGGCAATGGTTGAACTCAACAAGCTCAATCCCCTCAAGGGAACGGCAACCAATGCCATGTGCTTGTTTCTGGCCATCAATACCTCCAGCGTTGTGCTATTTCCCTTGGGAGTCATCGGTGTCAGAGCAGCCGCTAATAGTAGTAATCCGGCTGCGATTTTCCTGCCTACCTTATTAGCAACCCTTTGTTCTACCGTGGTCGGAGTTTCGGTTGCGTCTTGGTTGGGTAGAAGAGATTCTAGATCCCAGGAGGTTGAGTCTATCAACGAGCCATCCCCAGAGGACTTGGAGAGAGAGAGCGGCGATAATCCAGTTGAAGAAGCCGATTATTCTCACCTTCTCTATCCCACGGGTAGGATTTCTCAAATGATTGTTGGGTTATTTGCGATCGCCTTTGTCGGCACACTAGTCTATGGTGTAATTCGCAGTGAAAATCTAGGGGATTTCTTTAACCCAGATTTCATTTCTCATTGGCTGATGCCGATCTTAATCTTCCTGATTATTATCTACGGGGTCGGGCGAGGAGTAAAAGTTTATGAAGCCGTTACCGAAGGAGCCAAGCAGGGTTTTGAGATTGCGATTCGGATTATTCCCTTTTTAGTTGCCATTTTAGTGGCGATCGGGATGTTTCGCGCTTCTGGGGCGATGGAAATCGTCACGAATTTACTCAGTCCCATAACCAATTTAATCGGAATGCCTGCGGAAGTCTTACCGATGGCACTCCTGCGCCCCCTTTCGGGTGGTGGGTCTTTTGGCATCATGAGCGAGATCATTGAGCGATCGCCGGATTCCTATAGCGCCTTTGTTGCGTCTACGATGATGGGGAGTACGGACACCACGTTTTATGTTCTGGCCGTATATTTTGGGGCAGTTGGTATTACCCGCATTCGCCATGCTCTAGCAGCCGGACTGCTTGCGGATGCGACGGGAATTATAGCAGCTTGTATCTTTTCTAGTTTATTTTGGGTGGGTTAACCTTTCCCGCTTCTTCAAAAAAACCTAATTATCGGATATAGCGCTTTCCGCTTCGCGGACATGAACGCGCTAGGGAATAGGGAATAGG
>NZ_JAQOSO010000015.1 GCF_030068505.1 Roseofilum capinflatum BLCC-M114 | reverse complement strand
AGGCAATAGGCAATAGGCAATAGGCAATAGGCAATAGGCAATAGGCAATAGGCACTCCTCCCCATCTCCCCATTCCTATAAATCCGGGACAAGACCCACTACACTAGATCCAGCCATCGACTCAGTTTAGGAGGCCTGCCGTGACTGAAGAAACAACCACCTCCCTACCCTCTCGTCGTGAGTTACGAGAATTGGTGCGTCAACAACTGCAAGTCCTCCTGGAAGCCCAAGATTATCAGGGGGCTAAAGCCATTTTAGTGCCCGTACAACCGGCGGATATAGCCGAAGCCATTGAAGGATTACCAGAGGCGATGCAGGCGATCGCCTTTCGTTTACTCTCGAAAGCTGAGGCGATCGATGTCTACGAAAATCTCGACTCTTCCGTACAACAGTCTCTCTTAGAAAAATTTCAGCGCCAAGAAGTGATCGATATCGTCGATAAAATGTCTCCCGATGACCGAGCGAGGCTGTTTGACGAACTTCCCGCCAAAATTGTCAGACGGGTACTCGATCATATGAGTCCCTCAGAACGGGCGACGACCAACTTACTTCTGGGATATGAACCAGATAGTGCGGGTCGGATCATGACCCCAGAATATCTAGCCTTGAAGGAGAACTATACGGTTAGCGAGAGTATTGAACGCATTCGCAACTTATCCCATGTCAGCGAAACGGTCTTTTATTTGTATGTCACCGATAGCGCTCGTCGTCTGACGGGAATTGTCTCTCTACGGGATCTGATCATCGCCCAACCCAATCAAAAAATTGCTGATGTGATGACCAGCGAAACGGTATTTGTCCATACCAATACGGATCAAGAAGAAGTCGCCCGACTGATCCAGCGCTATGATTTTTTGGCGGTTCCAGTCGTAGACCGAGAAGAACGGTTAGTGGGGATCATTACCGTTGATGATGTAATTGACATTCTGGAACAAGAAGCGACCGAAGATATTTATGCCTTTGGGGGGGTTCAGTCCGATGGCGATAATTATTTCCAGATGAGTTTGTGGAGGGTCGCCCAACGACGGGTGATGTGGCTGCTGATTTTACTGGGAACCAATGCCGTCACTGGGTTTATTATTCAATCGCAAGAAGAATTAATTGTGAGATATGCCGTCCTGTCCGCGTTTATTCCCCTGCTCACCGGAACCGGGGGGAATGTGGGATCGCAGTCCTCAACGGTAGTAATTCGCGGGCTAAATACGGATGAATTTCGCTCTCTAGGCGTGCCTCAAGTTGTATTCCGGGAGGGGATTGCTGGCTCTATGTTAGGGGCAACTTTGGGCATTTTAGCTACCCTAGGGGCATTGTTTTTGCTCAAGGTTAACCTCGCCGTTGCGATCGCGGTGGGCATATCCCTGTTAGGCATTTCGATTTTAGCCTCTGTTGCCGGTTCCGGATTACCGTTTTTGTTTCGCTCCTTGGGCCTCGATCCGGCTCTCATGTCTGCGCCCTTTATTACGACTGCGGTGGATGTTTTAGGCGTGCTAATTTATTTTAATATTGCCCGATTTATATTGAATTTGGGGTCTGAGGGAGTTCTTTGACTTATGGAATGGGGGAATGGGGAGGATGACCCATTACCCATTACCCATTACCAGCGCGTAGCGCTCTTAGAATTCCCGTACTGACGGTTGACCGTCTTTGACCTCTCCGACTAGGATCAGGTCAGCCACACCAACAAACAGCCCATTTTCTAGGACTCCAGGAATATTGTTAATGGTTTTTTCCAGTTCAACCGGGTTATCAATGGAGTCAAACTTAACATCAATAACCATATTGCCTTGGTCGGTGATCACCGGCCCTGCTTTTTTGACCCCCATCCGCAGTTGGGGTTTACCGCCGAGTTTTTCTAAGGCTTTCATCACCGTAGTCATAGCCATAGGCATCGCTTCTACGGGTAGGAGAAACGTAGATCCCAGGCGATCGACCAGCTTACCGGAGTCTACCACCACAATAAACTGGTCGGCCAAGCTATCGACAATTTTTTCACGAGTATGGGCAGCACCTCCGCCTTTAATCAAGTTTTTGTTAGGATCGACCTCATCAGCACCATCAATGGCCAAATCCATATGGTCAATCACATCTAGGGTAGTTAAGGGGATACCATATTGTCTAGCCAGAACTTCTGCTTGAAAGGAGGTGGGAATACCAACGATATTTTCAATTTCGCCCGATTTCAGGCGATCGCCGATATATTCAATCGCATAAGCGGTGGTTGATCCGGTTCCTAAACCAACAATCATCCCCGATTTTACCTTGGATGCTGCTGCTTTACCCACCTCTTGTTTCATCAGTTTTACTGGATCGGTTGTGGTCATAGGTTCAAGTGTATTTCTGGATTAGACATTTTTACGATTACCTATGGCTCTACAATGGGGTCAAGCCTAGGTACTGTTTAGTCTACTATCTGGGGGTCACGCTTTGTGCATTAGATTGTATGGTGATAGAGAAGCAAGAGGCCTTCCCGAAGGTATGGCGAAGCCGATCGCGGCGATCGCTCACCCTCCTTCAACTCTCTGGGTCGGGTCACCAGCACTTCTGGTATAACTTCAATCCTTAAACTTTAATTTTTATTTGACTCTCCCTACTTAAAATCATGACTACTCAGCACCTTTCACCCCCTAAACCCGATATTTTAGTCGTTGACGATACCCCCGAAAACCTCCGACTTTTAGTAAAAATTTTGCGCGAAAACGCTTATAAAGTCCGCCCTGTTCCTAACGGAAATTTAGCCCTGTCTGCCATTGAAGCCAGTCCCCCAGATTTAATTTTACTCGATATCATGATGCCAGGAATTAATGGTTATGAACTCTGTGAAAAGCTCAAAAGCAATCCCAAAACCCAATCTATCCCCATCGTTTTCATCACCGCCATGAATGAAGTCTTCGATAAAGTCAAAGGATTTCATTTAGGAGCAGTTGATTATATTACCAAGCCCTTTGAAATTGATGAAGTTTTAGTCCGCGTCAAAACCCATTTAGACAACAACTTCTTGCAAACTCAGCTTCAAGAAAAAAATCAAGAGCTTGAATTCACCTTAGAACAACTAAAATTAACCCAATCTCAGTTAATTCAATCCGAGAAAATGGCCGCCCTAGGGCAACTTATTGCTGGAGTTGCCCATGAAATCAATACCCCTCTAGGAGCCATTCGTGCTTCTGTCGATAACTTAACTGATTTTTTTCATCGCACCCTTGAAGAATTTCCTGAATTCTTTGAAACAATCACAGAAGAGCAGAAAAAATTCTTCTACAAACTCAGCAATCAAATCGACCAATCCAATGAGCATATATCGAGTCGAGAAAAACGGAAATATCGCAGAGCCTTAGTGCGCCAACTCGAAGATAATGAAGTTGAACAAGCAGACGCGATCGCTGATACTTTAGTAGATATTGGAATTTATAACCAAATCGACAATATCATTCCCGAATTAGCCAAACCAGAAAACACTAAAGTTCTGAATATGGCTTATCAAATTTCCAGTATTCAGAAAAGCGTGAAAACCGTTTCTACAGCCACAAGTCAAGCCGCAAAAGTTGTGTTTGCGCTCAAATGTTATGCCAGACATGATTTACAGAATAACAAAGAATTGACCAAGATTACTTCAGGTCTAGAAACCGTGCTTACTTTGTATCAAAATAAATTCAAAAAAGGAGTTGATGTTCTTAGAAACTACCAAGACACCCCCCCCATCTGGTGTTATCCGGATGAACTTAATCAGGTGTGGACTAACTTAATTCACAATGCATTACAAGCGATGAATTATGAAGGAACCTTAAAGATTGATGTCGTTCTAAAAAGCGACCATATTCAGGTAAAAATCACAGATACCGGCTCAGGAATATCACCGGAAGTTCGACCTCGTATATTTGATGCATTTTTTACCACAAAAGCCCCTGGCGAAGGAAGCGGATTAGGGTTAGATATAGTCAAAAAAATAATTGATAAACATGAAGGCAAAATTGAAGTAAACTCGGTTCCTGGAAATACTGAATTTATCATTTCATTACCCTTATCAAATCAGGAGGTTGATTCCCATGCCTAAACCTATTATTTTATGTGTGGATGATGAAAGTGTTGTCCTAAATAGTCTCAAAATTCAACTCAAAAATGCTTTTTTTGACAATTATCTTTATGAACTGGCAGAAAGTGCTGATGAAGCTTGGGAAATTATTGAAGAACTCCAAGAGAATGATGATAATTTAATTGTCATTGTATCGGATTGGCTGATGCCCGGTGTAAAAGGAGATGAATTTTTAATTCATGTTCATCAAAAGTTCCCCAAAGCTATTAAGGTCATGTTGACCGGACAAGCAGATAAGTCAGCCATTGAACGGGCGCAAAAATATGCCAACCTTTATGAATCTATCGCTAAACCTTGGAATCAGGATAAACTAATCGAAACCATAAAATCAGGACTCCAGCAAGTTCAGATGTATCCCCAAGATCAAGTTTAGCTTTATCTGCAAATGCCAACTTACTTTTACTTGATTTTTTCGACTCAAATTCCTTATGAATAAACCGGTAATTCTATGTGTCGATGACGAGCATTTTATTTTAGACAGTCTCAAGAGAATGTTGAGGCGAGAGTTTGGCAAATCTTATCAGGTAGAGTTGGCAGAAAGTGGGGGTAGCGCTTTAGATATTATTCAGAAGTGTTTAGAAGAAAATAATGAAGTAGTCTTAGTTATATCAGATTACATGATGCCCAGAATGAAAGGGGATGAACTGCTGCAAAAAATTCATGAAATTTGTCCTAAAACGATTAAAATAATGCTAACGGGACAAGCCGATATTGAAGGAATGAGAAATGTAGTCAATTATGCCAATTTATATCGCTATTTGACCAAGCCTTGGCAAATTGAAGATTTGCGATTAACCATTCGAGAAGCTCTCAATAGCTACGCCCAAGAGCAAATGTTAATCGATACTAATGTCCGCTTACAACAAGCGAATACGGACTTGGAAAAGCTGAACCAAGAACAGGCTTATTTGATTGAATCTTTGAAGCAAGCAGAAGATAAATATCGTCGGATCTTTGAAAGTGCTTTAGAAGGCATTTTTCAATCGACTCCTGATGGTAAATATGTGAGCGCAAATCCCGCATTAGCCAGAATTTATGGTTATAATTCTCCACAGGATTTAATTGATAGTATTACTAATATAGAAGAAGAACTGTATGTGGATCTAGAACGACGAAAAGAATTTCTAGAGTTGATGCAAGAAAACCATGAAGTTGCTGGGTTTGAGTCTCAGGTCTATCGTAAGGATGGTACAATTATTTGGATTTCCGAGAATGCTCGTAGTGTTCACGATCAAGAGGGTAATCTTCTCTATTATCAAGGGTTTATTGAAGAAATTACTGAGCGCAAATCAGCAGAAGCCGAGCGTCAACAGTTTATTGAAGATATGTTTGAGGTGAATACCAACCTAGAAATTGCCTTAAGTGACTTGGAAAACGCCTTAAATTTAGAGGTAGAACTCAAAAATGCTTATGGGCGATTTGTTCCTCAAGAATTTATTCAGCTTTTACATAAAGAAAGTATCTTAGATGTTGACATTGGCAACCATGTGCAGCAAGAAATGTCAATTTTATTTTCTGATATTCGTGATTTCACTAGCTTGTCAGAAGCCATGAGTCCAGAAGATAATTTTAAGTTTATTAATGCTTATTTGTCTCGGATGGAACTGCCGATTGTAGAGAACCATGGGTTTATTGACAAATATATTGGAGATGCCATAATGGCCATCTTTAATGGTAGTGCTGATGATGCCGTGCAAGCAGCAATTACTATGCTTGAGGAACTGCACAGTTATAATGAAACACGGGGTCGTCCAGGACGGCCAAAACTGAATATTGGCATTGGGATTAATACGGGTTTAATGATGATTGGAACCGTCGGGGGGAAAAATAGAATGGATAGCACCGTCATTAGTGATGCGGTGAATTTAGCATCCCGGTTAGAGGGGTTAACTAAAAATTATAAGGTTCCTTTACTGATTTCTGAACATACCTTTTTACGGTTGCACCATGACAGTCGTTATCAAATCCGTATTATTGATAAAGTAAGAGTGAAAGGAAAATCGGAACGGGTTTCTGTATTTGAAGTCTTCAATGCCGATCCAGAACCGATCCGGAGGGCTAAAATGGAAACCAAAACTATATTTGAACAGGGATTAACCTTTTACTACTTGCAATCCTTTCACCAAGCGATTTCCTATTTTGAAGAATGTATCCGGATTTGCCCAGAGGATAAGGTGGCCCAAATTTACTTTAACCAAGTGGTTGAATATCTGTACGGAAAAGAATAAACATGCGTCTACTGCAATTTAGTACCTCTCATTACTGTCGTAAGGCTCGCTTGATTTTGGGCTATAAAAAAATTGCCTATGAAGTGGAGAACTTAACGCCTGGGATTCATATTCTGCGAGTGAAACCCTTAACTGGGGGGCAAACGGTTCCGGTACTGCTATCGGAGGATGGAGCAATTGGTGATTCGACCGAAATTTGGCAGTATTTGGAAAAAGAGTATCCTGAGCCGAGTCTGATTTTAGGCGATCGCCACCAACAACAGCAAGCCGAACTCCTCGAAGACTGGCTCGACGAAAGCCTAGGAGTCGCCACCCGCTTCATTTACTATCATTATCGCTCTGGAGAAGGAAAAGCGATCGACCCCTCCTGGTTTAGCCAAGCCGTGATTCAAATCGTTAAAACCCAATACAACATTAATCCCCGTGCCGTTACCCTCGCCACCCAACGCCTAGAAGTCGGACTCAAAATCTTAGGTGACACCTGGCAACATCAACCCTATCTGATCGGAGGACAAATCAGCATCGCCGATATTGCTGCTGCCGCTCTATTGAGTCCCCTAGCGCTCATTCCCCACTACAGAACCCAATATCCCTGGCTATTTGAAAGAATACAGGAAATTCATCAACACTGTGGAGAAGCCCTACCTCCAGGCTTAGGGGGATAGGGGGAGTACCTATTACTCCATATTGCCTATTGGCGTGACCTCCTTTAAAGGTAATGTGATACAGTCCCCAGGATCGTTCCCCATGTTCAATCCCCAAATTTGTTCCTATTGGCATAGGATTTATGGTCAAATATCAAATATAAACAAAATGTAATCATCCTGACCCAGTTGGGGACACCCACCAAAGCCAATCAAATTTCTTAAACTTAAGGAAGGATAATTAAATGTCAATGACCATTGCCACCGACCAAATCGATCGCATTGTATGGAACCAACATCATGACCCCTTTGAAGTTCTTGGCCCCCACAAAATAGAGAATAACGGTAAATCAACCTGGGTTGTGCGAGCCTATCAACCCAACGCCGAAGCTGTATCGGTGGTACTCCCGGAACAACGCCAAGAATACCCCATGCAGTCGGTACACAACCCTCACTTCTTCGAGTGCAGCATTGACATTCCTGAACTAAGTAACTACCAACTGCGCGTCAAAGAAGGCGAACACGAGCGCATCATTTACGACCCCTACGCCTTCAGGTCTCCCAAACTCACCGAATTTGACATTCACCTGTTTGCCGAAGGGAACCATCACCGCATCTACGAAAAACTCGGCGCTCACCTAATGACCGTTGATGGCGTAAAAGGGGTTTATTTTGCCGTCTGGGCCCCCAATGCTCGCAACGTCTCCGTCCTGGGAACCTTCAACAACTGGGATGGCCGTCAGCACCAAATGCGCCGCACGGGTAACGGAGTGTGGGAACTCTTCATTCCTGACCTGGGTGTAAACACACTCTACAAATACGAAATTAAAAATCCAGCCGGACATATCTACGAAAAATCAGACCCCTATGGGTTCCAACAAGAAGTGCGGCCCAAAACCAGCTCTATTGTCACCGACCTGGATGACTACACTTGGAATGATAGGGACTGGATGGAAGAAAGACGCAATACCGACCCCCTAACCAAACCCATCTCGGTCTATGAACTCCATTTAGGCTCATGGCTTCATGCGTCTTCAGAAGAACCGGCTAAACTGCCGAATGGCGAAACTGAACCGGTAGTCATTACCTCGGAACTCAACCCCGGTGGTCGCTTCCTCACCTATCGCGAACTGGCCCATAAACTGGTTCCCTATGTTAAGGAACTCGGTTTTACCCATATTGAATTGCTTCCTATTGCTGAACATCCCTTTGATGGCAGTTGGGGTTACCAAGTGACGGGTTATTATGCAGCGACTTCCCGGTTTGGAACCCCCCAAGATTTGATGTACTTTGTCGATCAATGTCACCAAAATGGGATTGGGGTTTTAGTAGACTGGGTTCCCGGACACTTTCCTAAAGATGGTCATGGTTTGGCGTTCTTTGATGGAACCCATCTCTATGAACATGCTGACCCTCGGAAAGGGGAACATAAGGAATGGGGAACCTTAGTGTTTAACTATGGCCGTAATGAAGTCCGCAACTTTTTGGTGGCGAATGCTTTATTCTGGTATGACAAATTCCACATTGATGGAATGCGGGTGGATGCGGTTGCGTCTATGCTCTATCTGAATTATCTGCGGAAAGATGGGGAATGGGTGGCTAACCAATATGGAGGTCATGAACATATTGAAGCGGCTGATTTCTTGCGTCAGGTGAATCATTGCTTGTTTAGTTATTTCCCTGGAACGATTTCGGTGGCGGAAGAATCGACTTCTTGGCCGATGGTTTCTTGGCCAACGTATGTGGGCGGTTTGGGCTTCAATTTGAAGTGGAATATGGGCTGGATGCATGATATGTTGGACTACTTCAGCCTTGATCCTTGGTTCCGCCAATTCCATCAAAATAATGTGACGTTCAGCATTATGTATCACTATAGTGAGAATTTTATGCTGGCGCTCTCCCATGATGAGGTGGTGCATTGTAAGAGTAGCATTATTGGTAAGATGCCTGGGCCAACGGATGATCCGACCCATTGGCAAAAGTTTGCTAGTGTGCGGGCTTTGTTTAGTTATATGTATGCTCATCCCGGTAAGAAAACTTTGTTTATGGGGATGGAGTTTGGGCAGTGGAGTGAGTGGAATGCTTGGAGCGATCTAGAGTGGCAATTGTTGCAGTATGAACCCCATCAAAAGCTGAAGAAGTTTATGTGCAATATTAATGCTCTGTATCGGAGCGAACCGGCGCTCTATACTCAGGATTTTGGCCAAGAGGGATTTTCTTGGATTGATTGTAATGATAATAACCATAGTGTGGTGTCCTTTATCCGTCGGGATAAGGAGAGCGATGACTTTTTGGTGATTGTGTGTAACTTTACGCCCCAACCTCATTCCCATTATCGGATTGGGGTTCCTGAACCGGGATTCTATACGGAGTTGTTTAATAGCGATTCCTATGAATACGGGGGTAGCAATATGGGGAATTTGGGGGGTAAATGGACGGATGAGTGGTGGTTCCATAATTATCCCCATTCGATTGAGTTGTGTTTGCCTCCGTTAGGGGTATTGTATTTGAAGCTGGATCGCAAGAAGACTGAGGCTGCGTTTAATGTGGATGCGGTTGAGGTGGAGGAGGCTGAAGCCGTGTAAATGCTAATGTTTTCTCTAATTAATAGGTAAAATTTTACCTAGTTAAAGGCTCGGTTACCCTGATTTAGGGAACCGAGTTTTTTCTGGGAGTTGCTGTTGGGCAACTATAATAGAGTATCGGGATCGATATTTAATTGTCGGAGTTTCTCCCGTAGCTGTTGTAACTCAGATTCGGCGCGAAGGCATCTTTCCTCTGGAGTCAGATAGCGTTTTCCCTCTTCATCGTACCAATAGAGCCATTCTCTCTCTATCCCTTGATACGTCCCTCGCTCTCTACCTATACCTAAATTGAGTTCCGGTAACCACACGGGTTCCCCCGATAATAATTGATATGCACCTCCCTTGAGTTGATGCACTTCTAATCTGGGTTGTTGTGTCCGCAGGGGATTATAAATGACAGAGTAGGGAACTCCCAGTTGTGCATATTGTTGTTTTTTCTGGCTATATTCTCCTCTTCTCGTTTGCGAAACTACTTCTAACACTAAAGTGGGAACTTGTTGCTCTTCCCAAAGAACATAGGATAAGCGCAAACCTTCACCCATAATTCTAGGTAATTCTAGGGACACCGATACTCAAAAAACCATCGGGGACAATGGCTGGTTGATTAGGATCGGTGTAAATTCCCATATCCACGCCAAAAAACCAATCCATGCGCTCCGCCCAAATGGAAGCCAGCATCGCTTTGAGGAGAGTGGGAATTAGATCTTGCAGTTCGTTATCCACAGGAGTCTCATCTGAGTCAGGTAAATCTTGTGCTGAGGGGTAGTAATCTCTGGGGTGGTATTCGAGTTGCATAGGTTGAGGAGGAGTTTTTCTTTACTTTATCACAGGGCTTCTGGGAGATGTACAGCCGGAAAGACTACACCAAATGCTACCATATGACACTAAACGCTACTTTTTGCTACTTTTAGAACAAAAGTTTAAGGTATTTTGCTGATTTTTTTAGATTTTTTTAACCTAAATATGACTGACCTTTGGTACAATCATGGCTAAGTTTCTGGGGACTGAGGATTGAGAACAGTCTATCGATACCAATTTTAATGAATCCTAGACCCGTCGCCCTCATCCCCCTGCCCCCTTCTCCCGCAGGAGAAGGGGGAAAGTCCCTCTCCCGTGGGAGAGGGATTTAGGGAGAGGGACTTTCCAGTTAGTATCTTATGTAAAAATCACTAAAAATGAATGGATTGTTTGCAAAATTAGTCAACTTTTTTTGAGGAAAAAATAATGCGTCACCTGCGTTGGTTGATTTTAGGAATCGTCAGTTTTTTGGGCTTAATTTTAGTCCATGGAAGTTGGATTAATCGCCTTCTTGCTGTTGTATTGTGCGGTCTTTTGGGGGCGGACTCTGGCTTGTGTATTGCCACAGCAGCCAAGGTTTCTGGTAGGAGTGTGGCTGCCACTTCTGGGGTGGTGAGTCAACCAGTAGATCGAGATTTATGGGAGGGGTTGTCGAATCAAATCGCTCAGGCAACTCCGCCGACTGGTTATACAATTTGGACGTTAGAGTTTCCTGAATATCGAGTGCCTAATTCTGGGGGTCGGTGTTCAATTCAGGGAGATGAGGAAGTTAATTTAATTCGATCGGGGAATCAACTCAGTGGTGTTATTCGTCCATCAGCGAGTCAAGACCCGACAGCTTCAATCACCGGTACGATTAGAAGCAGAGGAGAGCGGGTTGAACTGACGATTTATCCCTTAACAGAAGAAGGATTTATACAGGAATTTGAAGGCACGGTGAACAGAAATAATCCTGAAGAATATTCCGGAACAGTGACACCGATGGGCCGGTGTACGGGGAGTCGAGAAGGAGACTTTACTCTAACTTTAGATGAGGTTATTCCAGAGGATGATATTACGAAGAAAAACCTGGAATTTGCTTTCTCTAAGGTGAATGTTCTTTCTTCCCAACTGGTGGAACTATATCTGGAAAGTCTTGGAGGAGAAGGCTGTCAGTTTATTACCACCATTCGCAAGGATGGAGACCGGGTATATCAGGAGTCAATGCGCTTTGTTTCTGCCAGTCGTGAAGCTTGCGGCTTACCTTCTTTTGAAGTTCAGTATGACCCTGAAGGTAATGGGATGACGATTAATAGTACCTCAGTTAACACGGGAAACCTTGAGCAGTTTACTGTTAGTAACAGAGGTGGATATGCACTAGGCACTTATATAGGAGATTATCAAACCGGCTCGATACGTTTTCCTAGTCCTAGTGCTACATCACTACCCGATCGTTCTCGGCGACGACCCAACAGCTATAATCAATTTGCTTTGGCTAGAATTTGTGAGTTTGGTCAAGGATTATGTAATCTCCTGGGAGCACTTTCTGATGCAGTTGGTGCTTGGAGTCTAGGAATTTTGGGCTTAAAATTTGCAGGGGCAGTTGTACCAGCTCTCGGTGCTGCGGTTACAACAGCAGGTTTTGTGGCATCTTCTGGTGTAATTTTAGCAGCGTTTTCTACCAGTTTCATAGTCGATGCCACTTGTTGGTTAATGTTTGGCGAGCCAGGATCTCCACCACCTATACCGTTTGCTGATAAATTATTTAAATTCCTTGATGATGACATAGCTGAGGGTATTGCAGAATATACTTTTGATTTGGCTATTTCTGATGCAAAAGAGCAAAATGAGCTACTTCGTACAACACTTCGGGAGGCATTAGGATTAGATGTGTGTGATGAACCACTTAATAGTGAATTGTTTGAAGCTACTTTGAGTCGTTCTCAAATTCCCTATCAGTCTTCAGCAATCCTGACTGTTAACTATGTAGTACCAGAGAATGATGCTTGGAGACTTGAGATTACCGGCAGTCAACTTAGAGGGTTGGGATATTATAGGGTTGACATTCCACCTAGTCGCAGGAGAAGAGGAACATACCGCTTTGAAATTACCAATAGTGGCTATGCACTCGGTAATGGTGAATGTGATACACGTCGTGGAGGGTTCTTAGGGGTAGCTTTAACTAGTACAAGTAGGTCACAAATAGATTATGAGCAAATACGACCTATTGATTTAACTGGTAATCTAAATAGTGGATTCCGACCATGCTCTGCAACAGTTGATCTAGTCAATTAGAAAATCAAGTATTGAATACTTCTTTGACTAGCTCCTGAAAAACTTAACCTGGGTTGGTTATCTAGCAAAGAAGCTAACCCAGGAAACACTGGCAAAAACGCCAATTGCAATCAAGTGATATTGCTACTTAATCTATTGCTTTTACCCTGAACTATCCAAGGAGAAAAAACTGATGCCTGTTAATCCTGTTGGTGCTGAATTTCTGGTGAATACCACAACTACCGATTTCCAAGACGCACCCGAAGTTGCACTGGATGCAAATGGTAATGCTGTCGTCACTTGGACAAGTTTTGGTCAAGATGGCAGCGAATCGGGAGTGTATGGCCAGCGTTATGATAATGCAGGCTCTCCTCAAGGTGGAGAATTCCAAGTCAATACCACAACCGAAGACTTCCAATTTTCGCCTTCAATTGCCTTCGCTCCCAATGGCAACTTTGTCATTACTTGGACAAGCTTTAATCAAGATGGTAGTGAAAATGGAGTCTATGCCCAACGCTATGGTAGTGATGGCTCCCCGCAAGGTGGAGAATTCCAAGTCAATAGGACAACTGAGAGCTTCCAGGAATCATCTTCCGTTGCTCTAGATGCCAATGGCAACTTTGTCATTGCTTGGTCTAGTTTCGATCAAGATGGAGACCTTAACGGCATTTTTGCCCAACGCTATGACAGTAATGGAACTCCCCAAGGCTCGGAATTCCAAGTCAATACTTTTACCACTGATTTCCAAAGTTTCCCCTCCATAGGCATGGATAACAGTGGTAATTTTATTGTCGCATGGCAGAGCAACGGCCAAGATGACAGTGGTGAAGGCATTTATGCTCAACGCTATGACAATACCGGTAATCCAGTTGGCAGCGAGTTTAGAGTCAATACCTTGACTACCGGCGATCAGCGTAACCCATCCGTCTCCATGAATGCCAGTGGGCAATTTGTGATTACTTGGGAAAGTATGAATCAAGACGGCAGCCTAGAAGGGGTTTTTGCCCAACGCTATGGCAGTGATGGTAATCCCATGGGCGCGGAATTTCAGGTGAATACCACCATCATTGCCGAACAGCTTGCTCCAGAAGTGAGCATGGATAATGATGGTAGCTTTATCATCACTTGGGAGAGCGGTCTTCAAGATGGTAGCGGGCGAGGAGTTTATGCTCAACGCTATGATGCTCAAGGGCAACCCGATGGTGAAGAATTCCAGGTTAATACCTTTACCGATCGCGATCAACGCAATCCCGATATTGCCCTAGGAGGGAATGGACAAGTCGCTATTGTTTGGGAAAGCGAAGAACAAGATGGCGATGGCACAGGTATTTACGCCCAACGCTACCTCACCAGCACCACACCAACCCCGACTCCAACCCCCACACCCACACCGGGAACGCCACCCGATTTAGTCTGGGCTAGGAGTATTGGCAACAGCCTAATCGATGAAGGTGCTTTACTCTCTACAGATAGTGCGGGTAATATTTTTTCTGTTGGTAATTTCCAGCAAAATATCGACATTAATGGCGATGGAACCCTCGATCTGATCGATCGCGATCGAGAACGCGACCTCTACCTGACGAAATTTACCAATGATGGCTCTGTACTTTGGGGAACTGAGCTGAATGGAACTGGTCAACAAGGTACTCATTTCTTGAGCAACATCGCTACCGATAGTGCTGGCGATGTATTGATCATCGGTTCTTTTGCTAGTTCAACATCCCTTGACCTCAATGGAGATGGTATCGCCGAACTCACCAATAATTCTGCCAACTTTTTCAGCCCTTACATTGCTAAATTTAACAGCAATGGGACTTTGGCTTGGGCTAAATCCATACAAAATGTTCCCAGTATCAGTGGTGATAACAGTCGTGGTTTTGGTATTGCTACAGACAACTCGAATAATATCTTTATCTCTGGCACGTTCACCGGAAGCATCGATATTGACGGAGATGGCACTGCCGATCTTACCAGTGCTGGAGGCGACGATCCCTACATTGCCCGATTGGATAGTAATGGTAACTTAGCATGGGCTAACACGATTGGAGGCAGTGGTAATAATGAATTGGGAAGTGGCGTTACTACGGATAATTTGGGCAATCCGATCGCCACGGGAACGTTTCAAGGTGCGATCGATATTGATGGTGATGGAGCGATCGATCTGACCAGTGCTGGCGGTAATGACGCTTACATTGTTAAGTTTAACAGCAATGGCGCTCTCGCTTGGTCTACCAGTATCGGCAATGACGATACCGTATTCGGTGATAACGAATTTGGTATCGCGATCGCCACCGACAATGCCGGAAATGTCTTTACGACTGGTTTCTTTGGGGGCAATATCGATATTGATGGAGATGGTACTCTCGACCTCATTGGTGCTGAACTTGGCAATACTTACTTGGCTAAATTTAATAGTGATAGCACATTTGCCTGGGCACATAATTTAGGCACAAATATTGGTCAAGCACAAATCACCACTGACAGCAAGGGTAATGTATTTGTCAGCGGCCGGTTTGAAGGAGCGCACGACTTAAATGGAGATGGAGTTGCTGATGTAACCAGCGCTGGCGGCGGAGATGCTTACATTGCTCAGTTTAACAGCAATGGTTCCCTAGATTGGGCAACAAATGTTGGCAGCACTAGCGAAGATTTTGGCGTTCAGCTTGCCACAGATCCCGGCGATAATCTGATTGCCACTGGAACGTTTAGAGAGAACATCGATATTGATAATGATGGCATTGTTGACTTACTCAGTGCTGGAGATGGAGATGGCTATATTATTAAACTTAGTACCGGATCAGATCTCCCAACCCCGACTCCAACCCCAACCCCGACTCCGACTCCGACTCCAACTCCGACTCCAACTCCAACTCCAACCCCAACCCCGACACCTACTCCGACTCCAACACCACCTCCAGTTCCCACTCCATCACCGACTCCAACACCTCCGATCGCACCAACTCCATCACCAACTCCTCCTTCCGATCCTTCTGCCCCACCATCGCCTTCTCCAGCACCCTCCCCACAACCGGGAGATCCAATGTTATCTCCCCCTATCGGGACTCCAGGAAGTGATGTATTAATAGGAAGTGCAAATAACGACAACATGCAGGGCTTAGGCGGTAACGACCAACTGCATGGTCTGGGAGGCGATGATGTCATTAATGGCAATACCGGTAATGACTTCGTGAGTGGAAACACTGGAAATGACAACGTTTTCTGCGGTCAAGGCAATGATACCGGTCATGGGGGCCAAGGTAATGATTTTGTCAGTGGCGATCGCGGTGACGATGCCGTTCGAGGCGATCGCGGTGATGATATCGTGAGCGGTGGCGACGGTAATGATGTAGTTCATGGAGGACAAGGGAATGATTTCCTCAGTGGTGGACTCGGAAATGATTTCCTCGTCGGCGATTTTGGTACTGATATTCTCAACGGTGGAGAAGGTGCGGATGCCTTTGTCTTGCGCGTGAATACCAGCAATACCAACATCAATAATGCCGATATCATTCAAGATTTCCAGGTTGGCATCGATCAAATTGTCCTTACTGGTAATCTCAGCTTTTTCAACCTGTCCATTTTCTCCACTAGCAATAACAGTACCGTGATTAGTGTCAATGGCAGCAATCAAGTCTTGGGAATTGTCAATAATACCAGTTCATCCGTCTTTACTGCTTCCTCATTTATCAGTGTGTCCTCGTTTAATGGCTTGTCCTAGTCAGGTTTTGAGTCAATCTATATCCGATATGGTATAACTTTCATAGTCTGCCAAAACTCTCCCTTACATGCCTGCAAAGGATCTCTATCACGATCTCGTTGTCCAACTTCTCATTGATGAAGGTTGGACAATTACGGACGATCCCCTCTATTTATCTTATGGAGGTCGGGATTTATTTGTGGATCTGGGAGCAGAACGAAGTGCGATCGCCGCGCAAAAGGGAAATCTTAAGATAGCTGTGGAAATTAAAAGTTTCCTCAAGTCTTCTCCAGTCACCGATCTGGGCGATGCGCTAGGACAATATGGAATATATCAAAGCATCCTGGCAGAGCTGCAACCGGAACGGATGCTCTATCTTGCAGTTCCCAAACGAACCTATGAAACAATTTTGACGGAAAAGTTAGGTCAGCTTATTGTAAGAAATTGGGATATCAAACTGATCGTTTTTGATGAAGTGGCAAGGAGATCGATCCAATGGATACCCTAGAGAACTATCGCGAATTGGTGCGTAATCTGATCCTCAAATATGGGCAATATAAACCCTCTAATGGGGAGATTGAGCCGGAGGTTATCCTGGATTTGGAGCGCGATCGCTATGAATTAATGCATGTAGGTTGGGATAACCAACGGCGCGTCCATGGTTCCGTGATTCATATTGATATTATTGACGGCAAAATCTGGATTCAACACGACGGAACCAATATTTCTGTAGCCGAAGAGTTGGTAGAACTAGGCGTTCCCGCAGAGGATATTATTTTAGGCTTCCATCCTCCCTATGTGCGTCAATACACAGATTTTGGCGTGGCTTGAAGAAAGAAAGGATCAATCCGATGACAGCACCCCGCGATCGCAATCCATCTGGGCAGGACGATCGCGGGGTACATTGTGGCTTATTGTTTCATTCAGGATGGGGTTATGGCAGGGCGTGGGGACTGAGGGGCACAAATTCCCCGTGATGGGTGAGACCGAGTAACATGGGTTGATTGGGGTGAATGGGGTTGCCGGTAATGGCACAGCGTTCTTCTTGATGGGCGATCGCCTCTATCGTAGAGCGAATGTCTTCCGGATGATAGTGACATTGATAGTCATCCGATCGCTGTTGCACATAGTTCCAGAGAATATCTCGCACCATAGCTTGATAGCCCTGATTGCCAGCCAGCTTCTTGAGCTGTTGTTTGAGTTCTTTTTCCAAGCGAATGCTTGTCACTTCCATGTCGGTTGTGGATGTTCTTGGGAGGGTGTACATGATTTTTTTCCTCAATGGGTGGACAACTCTGTAATATCAGTGTAGTATTTAAAAGTCAATCCTTACATCTTGCAGCCAAAAATTCCTGTGATTCCTGATTTTTCCCCATCAACCCACCTATGCCCTAGCCGCGATCGACACGGCTTCAGTGGCTTAGGTCTCTATGGAGAGACAGGGGATTGGGGTCAGAAAATGGGAGCGATCGGAATGTCTTGCGGTTTGAGAAATTATTCTGAACCCTTAAATCCCATAATTGCGGATGTGCTAGAGACAAACATCCGAACTGATCAGCGAAGCCAAAGGTACAAATTTCAGAGTGTACCTGGGTAAAACTCAAAGCATTCTCCTGTTGTGTTTACCCCCGCTTCGTTCCTAAGCCGAAGCGGGGGTGATTTTATGAGGAACTTAGTCGTGACCAGTGCAACCCATGTTTTAAGTCAATCGGTGGTAGTATTCTCTAAAAACTACCTGCCTGTCAGCCGAATTAATCTCAAACGGGCGATCGCCCTTTTGGTCACCGGAAAAGCGGAACCCCTGGATTTGGTCAAAGGACAACAATGGATGGTTCGCTCTCCTAATTTAGTGCTGATGGTTCCTGAACATATCCGATTGACTTTTGCGGGGACAGAGGGCATTTGGAAAACGCCTCCCGTTAACCGTAAAGAACTGTTGCGGCGAGATAAACATATGTGCCAATACTGTGGCTATAAGAAGAATTTGACCATCGATCATGTGATCCCTCGGTCAAAAGGAGGTCAACATACTTGGGATAATGTGGTGATCGCTTGTGGATCTTGTAATTCTCGAAAGGGCGATCGCACCCCAGAACAATCCGGCCTCAAACTCCGAACTCAACCGAAAGCCCCGATCCACCCGGCCGTGGTATTTGCGGAACAGTTCTGGCGAGAACATCAAAGAGACCTGGATGCGTAAGGAGGCAAAGACAGCATGTTGAAGTTAACCTATTTAGACAATGATTTTCATCTAGAGCGCTTTGCTACCTCCCTGGAAGATTGGGTGACTGCTCGCTTAACCTTCCTGTTGCGCGTTGGTGAACCCATCTCGTTGGAAAAAACTACAGCCTCTTTCCTATTGCCTGCGGATTTACGGGAAATGCGGTTGTTAGAGAGCCAGGTACGCCATCAGGTGGATAACCGGATTACCTTAGATCGGGTAGATTGCGATTATATGGAAGTAACCTTGCAAGGCACTTGGTTGACCTCGAACCCCCAAGCAGAAGAAGGGATGTTCTTGGTTGAATTGGGCGATCGCACGGAGTTCTTCCTCTTCCATCTCTGGATGGCTTCTCAGACGCAAGCGGCGATGAAAAACTAACCCAAAACGCCACAATGCACCCTGCGATCGCGGGGTGCATTTTTATGCCTATTCATAGCTGGGAACAATCGATCGGGGACAAGGAGAGGACTGAAAGATTAACGAAATGGAGATTTGCCAGTATCATAAACATAAATCAGACTTAGCCCAGGTTGTACATTCAAGCACAATAGACAGACTTGTGATTGTGCTTCAGTGTCCTATTGTTATCTTGGGAATTTGCACTTATGCTTTATCCTCCCCCCTCTTCATCTGTTCACGTGATGATCGCTCATCCTCAACCCGAAGCGTTAGCTTGGCTCTCTGAGTTTTTAATCGAACAAGGGTATCAGGTTGAATGGGTCACGGATTTGGCTCAAGTCCTGCCCTTGGTTGAGGCAGTCGATCCCAGTTTAATTATCTTAGAAGTCGGTCTCTCTAGCTTTCTCTCCTTAGACGCTTGTGGGATTCTCAGTTCCCATCCAGAGTATGGAAATATACCAATTTTAGCGATTAATTCTTCCGGTGCTGCGGTAGACAGAATCAAGGTGTTTGAAGCTGGAGTGAGAGATTACCTGGTCTCTCACTCCAGCTTAATTGAACTGCGTGTTAAAGTCGAGAGTTATATCGACCATCAAAGAATACACCAAGAAAACCGTACTTTAAATGAGCTTTTAGCGATGTTTGGAGCAATCGATGAACTCATCATCGTCTTCAATCCAGATGGTGAGTGCATTAAAGTTGCACCGACTCAATATGCAATGCAGTTCAATCATTTTGATCCCCATTCATCTTACTTAAATGACAAGATACAGAGCCTACTTCCCCCTGAACTGGTTAACTTGAAGCGCTATTGGACTCGATATGTTATTGAACACCAAGAAACCATAGAAAACCTGGAATATTGTTGGCCTATTCAAGAAAAAGACTATTGGTTTATGGGTACAATTTCTCCCTTAACCCAGAATACTGCCATTTGGGTTTGCCGTGATATTACTGATCAAAAAGAGTCAGAAAAGAAACTCGGATTATTAGAGCGAGCGATCGCCGCCAGCACCAATGGTATTATTATTAGTGACTCCACGAAACCAGGCAATCCGATTGTCTATGTCAATCCAGGATTTGAAAAACTAACCGGTTATACCGAAGCGGAAATTCTCGGTCGCACTTGTAGTATTTTGCAAGGAGAAGATCGAGATCAACCCGACTTAGCTCTTTTAAGACAAGCCCTAAAAGAGAAAAAAAATTGCCAAGTCACCCTCAAAAATTACCGCAAAGACGGTACAGTATTTTGGAACGATCTGTCCTTGTCTCCCGTTTTTAATGAGCAACAAAAATTACTCTATTATATTGGCGTGCAAACTGATGTTACAGACCTGAAATTAGCCAAAGATCGCCTAAACGAACAATATCGTTTATTGCAGCAAGAAATAGAAGAACGCAAACGGATTGAATTAGCCCTACGAGAAAGTGAAACCAAGTACCGTCAATTAGTCGATTGTGCTAACAGCCTGATCATAAAAATCGATCGCCAGGGTAACATTCTCTTTTTTAACGAATTTGCCCAAAACTTTTTTGGTTATACAGAAGCCGAAATTCTTGGCAAAAATATCAAAGGCACAATTGTTCCTGTTAAAGATACAGAGGGGCATACATTATATCCTATAATTGATGATATTTTAGAGCATACAGAAAAGTATCGGATCTATGAAAACGAAAACCAACTCAAGAATGGCGATCGCGTGTGGATAGAATGGACAAATCGTATTCTCTACCATGAGTCAGGAGAAGCGATGGGTATCCTGAGTGTTGGTATGGATGCGACAGCTCGCAAACAAACTCAAATCGCCCTACAAAGCGCGAAACAAGCAGCCGAAATTGCCAATCAGACCAAAAGTCAATTTATTGCTCGCATGAGCCATGAACTACGCACTCCCCTGAATGCGATTTTAGGCTTTACCCAAATTGTTAAACGTGAAGTAAGTTTAACTTCTGAATATCAAGAGTATCTAAACATTATCAATCGCAGTGGCGAACACTTATTAGAACTGATTAATGATATTCTGTCCTTATCAAAAATTGAAGCCGGTAAAATTAGTCTCGAAGAAACCTGTTTTAATCTGTATCGATTAGTTGATGAAGTAAAAGATGTGTTAAAACTGAAAGCTGACGAGAAAGGACTCGTCATATCAGTCACCCTCGCTCCGAATGTTCCCTCCTGGGTCATCACCGATCAGGGGAAACTCCGTCAAATCTTAATGAATTTATTATCCAATAGTCTAAAATTCACCCATATCGGAGAAGTCCATCTTCGGGTGTTTCCAACTCCCGATCGGCAGCATCCCCTGATCCAAGATTATATCTGGGAAGTTCAAGACACTGGAGAAGGAATAGCCTCGGAGGAATTGCCTTTATTATTTGAACCCTTTATGCAAACCACCTCCGGTCTCAATTCTGGACAAGGGACGGGATTAGGTTTGACCATTTGTAAACAACTGCTGCAACTGATGGGGGGGAATATTTGGGTATCTTCGGAGGTGGGAGTGGGGACATTAGTGAGTTTCCAGATCCCTTTGCGAACAGCACAACCAGAAGAGATTCCCAAACAGATACCGGAAAAACAGGCGATCGCCTTAGCTCCGAATCAACCCGCCTACCGCATTTTAGTCGTTGATGACCATTGGGAAAATCGGCGACTGCTTTTAAAGCAGCTCCAACCCCTAGGATTTCAGGTACTCGAAGCCGAAAATGGTCAGCAAGCCTTAGAGCTGTGGAGAAATGGGTCTCCTGATTTGATCTGGATGGATTTACGAATGCCAGTCATGGATGGTTATTCAGCCGCTCGCTCTATTCGTCAGCAAGAGCAACAGGAGACTAGCACCTCTGCTATTCCCATTTTAGCCCTCACAGCCAGTGCTTTAGAAGAAGATCAAGCCTTAATTGAAGAGGCTGGATGTAATGAATTAGTCCATAAACCAGTTTCACAAGCAGTTTTATTAGAAAAAATTCGGGATTATTTAGGGGTTGAGTATATCTACACTTCCTCCCATACTGAGGAAAATATGGAACATCGAGTTCACCCAACCGATGGTATTTTAAGTGGAGAGCAGTTAATGGGGATGCCGATCGATTGGCTGATGGCGTTACATCAAGGGGCAACTGAAGCCGATGAAGACTCGATCTCGAAGCTCCTGCAAGAGATTCCAGATACTCAGTCTAATTTACGGGAGGCGATCGCTGGTTTACTCCATGATTACCGTCTCGATCGCATTCTCGATGCCACAGTAGAGGCGATCGAGGCTCTAAGATAGTAGTGTTATAACGGGAAAGAAGCGATCGAGGCTCTGGAATTTTGGCCATTTATACACAGCTCCCCTTTCTTCTTGGGAATTTAGATCATGCAGGATCACACCACTTTACACTCTTGTCAGGATATTTTAGTCGTTGATGATAACCCAAATAATATCCGCTTTTTATCCCACATTCTCACACAACAAGGATATCGTGTCCGTAAAGCCATTAATGGTGAATTAGCCATCAATGCTGTGCGCTCTTCTCAACCCGATTTGATCCTGGTCGATATTATGATGCCTCATATAGATGGCTACGAACTCTGCGAACAAATTAAATCCGACCCTCAATATCGATCGATTCCCGTTATTTTTGTCAGTGCATTAAACGGTGAATTAGATAAGAAACGAGCCTTTCAAGTAGGTGGAAGCGATTACATCACGAAACCGATTCAAGTTGAAGAAGTTCTCTCTAAAATCAACATTCAATTAAGTCTACTTAATTTGCAAAACCTCCTCAAAGAACACGCTCAAGCTCGCAAACAAGCTGAAGAAAATTATCGCAGTATTTTTGAAAATGCTATTGATGGCATGTTTCAAACCAATCCAGAGGGTAAATTTATTAAAGCCAATTTAGCCCTAGCTAAACTCTATGGATATGATTCGCCCCAGGAACTGATCCAGGCAGTTTCTGATGTTAATCAAGATTTTTATGTCCGTCCTCAACGTCGAGATGAATTCTTAGCCTATATGGAGCTTTATGATTATGTGGAGGAATTTGAATCAGAAATTTATTGCAAGAATGGAGATAAAATTTGGATTTCTGAAAGTGTTCGTAAAATTACCAATAACCAGGGAGAACTGCTATATTTTGAAGGAACTGTACGCAACATCACAGAAAAACGAAAGATGGAAGAGGAGTTGCGAAAACAAAGAAGAATGTCCGAGGAACTCCTCTTAAATATTTTGCCCCAATATATTGCTGAAAAGTTAAAAAAAAATCGTCATACCATTGCCGATCATTTACCTGAAGCTACAGTTTTGTTTGCAGATTTAGTCGGCTTTACTGAGCTATCTGCCCAACTCGATTCTACTGATTTGGTAACCTTACTCAATGAAATTTTTTCCAGTTTCGATAAACTGACCAAGCATTATGGACTCGAAAAAATTAAAACCATCGGCGATGCTTATATGGTGGTGGGCGGATTACCGGTTCAGCCCCATCCAAAGCCAGATAACTCGGTTGAGAGGGTAGCTAAATTGGCTTTAGCCATGCAACATAAGATCAAAGAGTTTCATCGCCCTTTGACCCTAGAAAAAGAGATGGAAACCTTTAAAAATCGACCCTTTCAATTACGGATTGGCATGAATACAGGCCCAGTTGTCGCGGGTGTGATTGGGATGAGTAAATTGCAATTGGATTTGTGGGGAGATACGGTGAATGTAGCTTCTCGCATGGAATCCCAGGGTTTACCCGGTAAAATTCAAGTTACCCAAGCTACTTACGATCAGCTCAAATACAGATTTAAATTGGAAAAACGTGGAATATTTAATGTAAAAGGTCGAGGGAAAATGACTACCTATTGGTTACTGGATGAATACGGACTTGAGTGATGAGATCTTTTACTTATCGTTTAGGTCAAGTGGCTAGTGGATCGTGAAAGCTCTCTCTGAACTCTCCCCCATCTGGTTATTGCTATGTTTAGACAGATTTTTTGCTAAAATATTAATAAATTGTTAAGATAGCTTATACATACCCCTGGTTGGGTTGCCACAGGGGATTGCTAGAAGGGGATTGCCCTATGACAATTGAACAATCGTTTTACCAGCAACTCCGTCAGCGAGGATACTGGGATCAGACCGATAGATTATCGGCTCGCGATCCCCAGAGTACCTTAGCCTTAGCTTGGTCAAATCCGAATTTGACCAGAGATCCTGGCACGATGTACAAACTGGTTTGGCTTCTATCTTCGACTAACCGACGGAAACGGCTTAGTGCTATTGATTTACGGATTTTAGACCGTACCGCGACAGATTTAGCGACTCAAGGTCAACTGCTACCTGCGACTAAATCTTATGTTAAGTATTTGTGGCAGCAAGTTTATACCCAAGAATATTCCCAAGCTCCTGTCCATGAAGATTGCAGTTAGGTTGAACACTGGGGAGGCTCCAGACGTGGAGATTACCCATTACCAGGGCTTGGGGCGATAAGGTCTTGCAAGGCGGCTTGATTGAGTTTACCTTGGGCAGATCTGGGAAGCTGCTGGACTGCTATCCAAGTTTTTGGCTGCTTATAGGGGCTGAGATGGGGGGCGATCGCCTCTTTTAGGGCCGCTTCCAAAGTCTCTAAAGTTACTCTATTATCCTTGGGCACATACACCGCCGTGACTTGTTCTCCCCAGTCTGCATCAGGAATCCCCATGACGGCTACATCCTGCACCCATTGTGTTGCTAAGATTGCAGCTTCCACTTCCTGGGGAAAAACTTTTTCGCCTCCGGTGATAAGGGTCTGACTGTGGCGACCCAGAATATACAGATAGTTTTGGTTGTCAAAGTAACCAATATCATCCGTTAAGAAAGGACGATCGCCGAAAAATGGATGGGGAAAATAGCCTAGAGCTAGGGATGAAGAGGCGATCGCCACTCGTCCCGTTTGCAGTGCCGGTAAGGGGTTCCCCCGATCATCTTGGATAACGATCTGAGCATGGGGTAGGGGTTGACCGCAACTGATATTTTCAGTCCTATTCCCAGCCCAAAAGCGATCGGGTTTCAAGGTTGCCACTTGCGACGCAGTTTCCGTCATCCCATAAGTCAGGGCAACGGGTATTTTAGCTGTTTTTGCCTGTTCCAGCAACTCCGGCCAAGCAGGCGCTCCTCCCAACAGCACCGCCCGAAATTGAGATAAATGAGAGCAAGACTGGGATAACAAGCGCTTGAGTTGGGTGGGAACCAGAGAAATAAAGTAATTTTGGGGATCAAACGGCAGGGAACCGCTAAGAGAGCGATAAGGTAAAAGGGCTAAAGTGCCCCCCGTGAGCAAGGAGCGCATCACTTGCATTAGTCCACTGACATGATAGAGAGGAAGGGTGCAACAACAGTGGATGGGATGATTTTCTGCACCGTTAAAATAGTGGGTAAACCCTGCAACTGAAGCGCCCAGAGTTTCCCAAGTATGCATGGTAAAGCGAATCTTACCCGACGATCCCCCAGTCGCAATCATCACCCTACCAGGAAAAGGAGGCGGGGGCGATGATTTTACCGGAGAACAGGGAACCGTTCCCCAAATGAGTTGGGGTTGTACCTGTTGCCAAACTTGTTGCCATTCTGAAGCTTTCCACTGGGGGTTACCCAAAAAAACTGGGGTTTGGGTGGCAAGAGCGGCGAAAAACCCCGCTAGGAAGGGGACGGGTTCAGATTCATTGAGCAGGAGTCTGGGGGGTGTGGTATATTCGCGCAGATGCTGATATTTTTCCCAGAATAGGGGATAAAGGCGATCGCCTTGGGGACAGATGAGATCAAAGGATTGGACTAAATTGGCGATCGTCATTCTTGTCTATACGCTTTCATCAAATGGGCCAGAATATGGGCAATATTCCACGCATCATCAACCCCTCGATGGTGGGTTCCCATCAGGGGAAGATTGAGCAGTTCTAAAGCTTGTGCCATTCCCACTTCCTTCGGTAAACCATAGAGAACTGCCAGCAGCGTTTTAATATTAATATGCCGAGTGCTAAAGGGATAGGGCACTTGCAGCATTTGACATTGCTTCTCAAACTGAGTCCGGTCATAGTTGCCATAACTGGCCCAAATTCGGTTATGGGTATGATACTCACTTTTCAGGCGATCGCACGCTTCCCGAAAGCTCACTCCCGTATCCACTTGCTCTTGAGTTAACGTGGTCAGTTGAGTACAAA
This sequence comes from Roseofilum capinflatum BLCC-M114, assembly GCF_030068505.1. NCBI lineage: Bacteria > Bacillati > Cyanobacteriota > Cyanophyceae > Desertifilales > Desertifilaceae > Roseofilum > Roseofilum capinflatum. The sequence goes on along the minus strand of NZ_JAQOSO010000015.1, from coordinate 42,237 downwards.
ACTCACTCACTGTTGAGAGCATCGGCTTCACCAAAATACTCTCCTTCTCTAAGGGTTGGCATAGCTGGAAATCCACCGTAGCAATCCCCACTTCAATAATCTCATGGTGTTGACCCGGTGGCGATCGTTTTCGCCAGCAGGTGGCTTCAATATCAATGACAACGATTTGATCGAGTTTAGGCATCAGAAATACTCTTTAAGTTTTGGGCGAAGATTGAAGCTCGTCTTGGACATCGATCCAACCGGCGATCGCAGCGATCGCTCCAGTAGATGAGTTAAGGCTAAAATGGCTAGAGGTGAAGTCACTCAACAGGCAAAATGTCTTTAAGTCAACTGGCAGATTACTTATCTGGGACATGGGAAAATCGGAAACAAGCATTAGATCAACCGGCATGGTATGTCCATTTACGCCTCTGGCATCAACCGTTACCCTTTTTAATTGACGGGTGTTTTGCCCTATTTGCCGAACAAGCACCCAAAGTTAACCTAAATCAACCCTATCGTCAACGGGTGATGATTTTACGGTCTACACCATTGCCTCAAGAATGGCAAGTGGAATATCGACAGTTAAAAGATCCGGGACGGTTTCGGGGAGCAGGAAGTCATCCCACCCAGCTTGAGTCCTTATCCCCATCAGATTTAATTCCTTTACCCGGTTGTCTACTGATTGTCAAGCAACAAAAACAAACCTTTATGGCCCAACCTCCCACGGATGCAATCTGTACATTTGAATATCAGGGCAAAACGCGACAAGTGGTACTCGGCTTTGAAGTGACTTCAGAGGAATTTAAAAGCTACGATCGCGGAGTAGATCGAGAAACGGGTCAATCTCTCTGGGGTGCTATTTTAGGGCCCTATGTTTTCCAGAAGGTATAACGCTGCGCTCTAGGCAATAGGGAAGAATTTTTTCATTAACGGACTCAGAGATGGTCAATTCTTTGGTGTATAGTCTTTCTATTTACTCAACTCAGCCATGTCTATTGACCTCGATATCCAAGCCATTTTGAGCAGTTATGCTCGTCTCACCCTATTTATTCTGATGTTATCGATTGGGCTTTCCCAAGGCCATAAGAACCTCTCCCTACTCTGGCGAAAACCCAATTTACTGATCCGGTGTTTGTTAGCCTCGTTTCTTTTCGTTCCCTTAGCCGCGATGGTCATTGAGCTAATTATTCCCATGAGTTTTTCCGTGCGAGTGGGTTTAGCCACCATGGCCATTTGTCCTGGCGCACCAATGATTTACCGCAAGTTGCTCAAGGGTCGCGCTCTGCCGGATCTGGCGGGTAGCTTTCAGGTCACTACAGCTCTATTAGCTGTTTTAGTGGTTCCCCTCTGGATGAGTGTGATTTCAGCTCTTTACCCAGCTAATGCAACGGTTGATGTGGCAACGGTGTTTAAGCAGGTGGCGGAAGCTCAATTTATGCCCATTGCCGTGGGTTTAGCCTTTCACGAGTGGCTGCCCGGTCTAGCGGAGGATTTAGAGCAACCCGTTTTTAAAATCGGTAGCTTTTTACTCCTAGGGATGTTAGTTGTCATTCTGGCAGTTGCTTTGCCGAAAGTGCTGACCGCAGGGGTTCTGCCGGTTCTGGGTGCGGTGTTGTTTGCTGCTTCATGTTTGCTGATTGGTCATTTCTTGGGCGGGCCGGAACCCGAAAGTCGTCTGACCATTGCGGTGGCGAATAGCACTCGTAATGCGGGACTTGCCCTGGCTATTGCGACAGCTAACTTTACCGATCCGGGGATCTTAGGGGCGATCGCCACCTATGCATTATTCTCTTCCTTAGCTGGCGGGATTTACTCGAATCTCTATCAGAAGAAACTAGCCCAACAAGAACAAAAATAATAAACCTATGGAATGGATACATCATGTTGAAGAAGCCTTTAGTGGCTGTATTCAAATTCTTCAACTGGCCTTTGAGATGATGGCAGTCTTTTGTATTCTCCTTGGTTTAGTGCAAACCCTTCGATTAGCCGTGAAGCTAATGCATCAAATTAGGCTGACGACTTATGGAGATGCAGAAACTCCGTTTGTGCTGCTGCGGATTAAATTGGGGTCTTGGCTGGCTTTGGCGCTGGAGTTTCAGCTAGGAGCGGATATTTTAGCCACAACGGTTGCACCGAGTTGGGAAAGTCTGGGAAAATTAGGGGCGATCGCCATCATCCGCACGTTCCTCAATTATTTCTTGAATCAGGAATTAGTGGAACAAGTACAATTACGAGAGAAACTCAAGGAGACAACCTCTGGCGATCGGGGGAAGGAATAATTAATGAAAAATTAATAATTAAAACTTTACCCATTCAAGATTTAAGTCCTAACTGGCTCGGTCGTCGATTTGCTGTACAGATACATCGATCGCCTCGACATCAATTGTGCCATCGGGAGTCAGTCGGGTAAACTTGCCAGAGGACACTTGCAGGGGTTCCCCGCAACCGGGACAGCGAACCTGAGTGTTATTTAAGGCTGGAAATGAGGTCTGGCACACGGGACAGGAAGACTCAATTAGGTTTCGTTGCAACCACCAACGCAAACCAATGAGGAGAACAACAGGGGCGATCGCCAATAAGACAATCAGAATCAGAATCGAATGGACGATCCAGCCCAAGCCTACCGATCCTAACAGCCAAACTCCCCCAAAAATGGCTAACCAAAAGCCAATACCGGATAGGTTAATCTGAAGTTTCTTCCAGTCGTCTAAGTTCACGATCGCCTCCTTCTGGGGTCTGTCTTCTTCTAGGATAATGGCTCAGTTGACCAATTGTCAGTCATGGAGAAGTTGAGCTAACCGTTGGCTAAAGGCCGGTTTTCCAAACCCTTCTAGAGCTTGTTCCCGTAACCAAGAACCGTCACAACGGCGATCGCCTCCTTGCAGAATTTCGATACAGGCTTTTGCTACCGCTTCCGGGTCTCGGTAGGGCACTTGCCAGCCCAAACGACCATCCTGTAAGGGATCGGCGGAACCATCATTATCCCCAGATAACACGGGAACACCACAAGCCATCGCTTCAAGATATACAATGCCAAATCCTTCTTGGGAGGGCATAATATAAGCGTCTGCGAGACGGTAATGATCGACCAAGGCCTCATCGGGGACAAACCCGGCAAATACGACGCGATCGCTCACTCCTAGATCTTCTGCTAATTTCTCCAACCGGGGGCGATCGTCTCCCCGTCCAATCACCAAATACTTCACATCTGCGATCGCATGGGCAATTTTCGGCAGCGCTCGGATCGTCACATCCACCCCCTTATAAATATCCCCACTCCACAACCGAGCAACCGTCATCAGCACCTTAGCTTTCTCCAACTGGTAACCTTGTATCAACTCCTGATTTTTTGGCCCTGGGGTAAACCCATCTCCATCGATCGCACAGGGAAGCAATTCAAATTTCTGGCGATCGAGGTTATTATTCGCACTCGTCTGATCCCGACTATAGCGGCTAATCGTCCAAATCCATTCCGCTTTTTGCAGTGCATTGCGATACTTAGCTTCTAAAGGCTCCCAAGCTTCCTTACCATAGGTCAAAACCGTATAGGGAATCCCCAAAGGCTGACATAAGATTTGGATCAAGGGCGCTAAATACACATGGCCACAAAACACCCGATGGGGCCGTTTTTGCAGCAAATGGAGAAACAGCGTACTCGCTAAATGGGTGCGACCTAACCAAGCTTGTTCTTTTTTGAAATAATAAAACTTCAGACCCGGTTTACCCTCAAAGGGATTATCACATCCCGCAGGATCTCGCAAAAGATAAACTTCAGCCCTTTTTTCCGGATGTTGAGCGGACAATTCAACATAACCCCTGAGAATATCTTTCACATAGGATTGGATACCTCCTTCCAGGCTAAAAATTTCCAAAAACACAAATATATCCATGGCAATTAGGGAATAGGGAATAGGGAATAGGGAATAGGTATATAGCAAACCTAAATGAGTTATGTAATGGCTGCCCCTCATCCCCCAGCCCCTTCTCCCGCAGGCGCTGCCCTGAGCGAAGCCGAAGGGAGAAGGGGAGCAGAAGTCCCTCTCCCGTGGGAGAGGGATTTAGGGAGAGGGCATTTCCCGTTGCACGATTCATTTAGACTAGCTATATAGATCCCTATCACCCTATCTCCCCTTCTTTTAATAACTCTAAATCCTGTCGTACCATTTTCTCAATCAATTGCCCAAAACTCACCTGGGGATTCCATCCTAATTTTGTCTTGGCCTTGGTGGGATTAGCCACCAATTGGAAATGCTCATCTTGGCGCAAAAACTTCGGATTAATCGTTACATAATCCTCCCAATTCAAATCCACACAAGCAAACGCCGCAGCCACCAAATCCTGAACGCTGTGGAGCTTTCCCGTCCCAATTACATACTCTTCCGGCTCGTCTGCTTGCAACATTCGCCACATGGCTTCCACATGATCGCCTGCATAGCCCCAATCTCGTTTTGCTTCTAAACTTCCCATCTCTAAATTTTCTCTCAAACCCAACTTAATCGAAGCAGCCGCTAAAGACACTTTACGGGTGACAAAATTTCTCGGTCGGCGGGGAGATTCATGATTATATAAAATTCCGCTACAGGCAAATAAACCATACCGTTCTCGATGATGTACCATTGTCCAATGGGCATGAAGTTTAGCCGCCGCATAGGGATTTTTCGGTCGAAATGCCGTTTCTTCATCCTGGGGAGAACAGCGCACATCGCCAAACATTTCCGAACTACTGGCCTGATAAAATCGGGTGTTTAAATTGGCTTGGCGTACCGCATCTAATAGCCGCGTAGCTGTTCCCGTCACCAAGTCCAATGTCCCTAGCGGATCGCTCCAAGAAGCGGGAACAAAACTAGGAGCCGCTAAATTATAAATTTCATCCGGCTGTTTTTGGGCAACCATCTCAATCAGGGCATCACTATCGGTTAACTTCACCGGATACACTTCAATTTGTTCGGCTAACTCGCCCAATTTTGAGATATTCTGAGTTCGCTCTGGAGGGACTAACCCCACCACATGATATCCTTTTTTTAATAATAATTGGCTCAAGTAGTAACCATCTTGTCCGGTAACTCCTGTGATTAGTGCAGTTTTGGTCATAGAATGGCTCAATGTCCTCTTGTGAGCCGCAAAGGTATTTTTACAAAACTTGTAGGGGCTTTCCAGCCCTATCGCTTTGCGACGTGAACGCCCCTATATCATATCTGTTTCCTAATTCAAATGACTATATAGCAAACCTAAATGAGTTATGTAATGGCTGCCCCTCATCCCCCAGCCCCTTCTCCCGCAGGAGAAGGGGAGCAGAAGTCCCTCTCCCAAGGGAGAGGGATTTAGGGAGAGGGATTAGGGAGAGGGCATTGTCTGTTGCACAACTTAGACTAGCTATAGAGGTTTGCTACACTCTTATAGAAACCCTTAACAACCGATCCTTCATGAGTGAGAATCAGGGCAACAACCTATCGTTTTTTAAGTTTGAAACCGATTTTGTGCAAGACCTGCGCTGTATTCCCATGCAGGTACGGATGAAACTCGATAGTTGTGGGGTGAAGCTGAAGTTAACCCATTGGTATCAATTGACGCTAGAGGAAAGAGAGGGGCTGATGGCTGCACCTTGTGAGACTCTGGAGGAGCAGCAGGCCTATCGGCAAGGGTTGCGAGAGTTGATTTTTGCCAAAACAGGAAACTTTCCCAAGGATCTCGATATTGAGCCAGATCCCCCTTGGATGGATGCAACGGCGATCGCCAGAACTGTACTGGAGAAGGCTGAGAGTGTGGGGGTTGATTTGACTCTGGAGCAATGGGCTAGGCTGACTCCAGCGCAACGTTTTGCTTTAATTAAACTCAGTCGTCCGAGTCACGAAAATCATAATTTTGTCCCCGCATTGCGGGAGTTTCAGATTGTGCCATGAGCCAGGAGTTGTTTGTGGAGTCGAAGGGGAAAGGGTTCCCAATTTTGTGTTTACATGGCCATCCGGGTACAAGTGGCTCGATGTCCGTGTTTACCGATCGCCTGTCTCAGCAGTTTTGGACGATCGCCCCAGATTTGCGCGGGTATGGCCGTTCCCCGGCAGGAGGGGAGTTTGAATTGGTCGATCATTTAACCGATCTAGAGATGTTATTGGAGCGGTTACAGATTGGCCCGTTTTTGCTCTTGGGATGGTCTTTAGGAGGCATTCTAGCCCTGGAATTGGCTCTTAGGCATCCGCAACGGGTGAAGGGGTTAATTCTGGTGGCAACAGCAGCTCGGCCCCGTGGCAATCATCCCCCAGTCAGTTGGCTCGATTATCTGTATACAGGGATAGCGGCACTGCTGAATGGCATCAAACCGGGATGGGAGTGGAATATTAACTGCTTTGGGCGGCGATCGCTCTTTCGCTATTTAATCCGCCAACATACACCCCAAGCTTACCGCTATTTAGCCCAAGAAGGCACAAGGGCCTATCTCTCCACTTCTGGGGCGGCCAACCGCGCCCTCAATCGGGCCCTGAGAGAGCGCTACGATCGCCTAAAGCTTATCAATCAGATCCCATGCCCCGCTTTAGTGTTAGCCGGGGCCCAAGATTGTCATATTACTGCCGATTCTAGTTGGGAAACGGCCCAAGCTCTATCCCAGAGCCAATGGCACTGCTATCCAGAAACGGCCCATTTATTTCCTTGGGAAGTCCCTAACCTAGTTTTAGCCGATATTGACCATTGGTTAGACTCTCAGCAATTCTAGGACTTTGGGCAGGTAATAGCTAATGGCTTATTTTCTTTTTGCCTCAGTTTAACCCGTATAGGCAGGAGTCTGCTGCCCATTAATCTCCCCCAAGTCTTCAGAGATAGTCAGAGATTCTGGCTTACATTGTTTAATCACGCTACTGATGCCTTGGGCCGCTTCAGCTTTGAGATCATCTTCATAGCCTTCTTGAGCTTGTTGGGCTTCTTCTTGGCTCTGGAAGGGGCCGAAGTAGTAGGTACAAGCGGGGATTTGTGTTTTGATTTCAATCCAGTAGGCGAAACCAAGGAAATTTTGAGTGTTTACTAACAAGTCTTTGAGGTTATTCATTACTAGCCTGCCTATTGACTCTGCCGATGGACGATAAGGTTGAGCGGACGCAATTGATCGATGGTTGAGTTTCTTTACATTTTGTTATACATTGTGGAATTTATTTTGGCAATTGCTCTGAAAGTTCCAAGGGAGCATTCCACCGTTGCCGGTAAATCTCATAAAGGCTCATGCCAGTGGCTACAGAAGCATTGAGACTGGGGGTATTGCCTTGGAGGGGGATGGAAATGAGGAAATCACAATGGCGTTGGGTCAGCAAGTTTAAACCACTGCCTTCTGAACCAATGACGAGGGCGATCGCTCCCGAAAAGTTGACTTGATGGAGGGCTTCACCCGATTCAGCGACCGTTCCATAAATCCAAAAGCCTGATGCTTTCAATTCTTCCAAGGCCCGCGCCAGATTGACAACCCTAGAAACTGGAAAAGATTCTAAAGATCCGGCGGCTACTTTGACCACGGTAGAGGTGATCCCCACCGCTCGCCGTTGGGGGATCACGAGTCCCTGCGATCCCACCGCTTCAGCCGTGCGAATCATTGCTCCTAGGTTATGGGGATCGGTAATTCCATCAGCAATAACTAAGACTGGATTGGGGGTTTGTTCTTTGGCCCTTTGAACCAGATCTGAGAACTCCATATATTGATAAGGAGCCACCTGAATGGCCACCCCTTGATGGTTCCCCCGATCTGTGATTTGGTCGAGTCGTCGATAGTCTACCTCATCAATGACGGTTCCGTTGGCTTTGGCCTGGTTGAGGAGGGTATGAAAGCGGGAATCATACCTCATTTTGGCCGTAATCCAGACGCGATTAATATGCCGTTCTCCTTTGAGTACGGCCAGCACCGGATGGAGTCCATAAATTAAGTCGGGGTTGGAGTCTTCCTCTACTTCTGGCGATCGCTCTTTGGAGTCTTCTGGCAGGGACTCCTGGGAGGTCTTGGCCGGAGAGGGGCGAGACTTGAGAATGGGTTTAGATTTCCCTTTGATCTGGGGACGCGAAAAGCGTTTCCCCTCAGAGTTTCTTTGAGGACGGGGTTTATGGGATGCTGCCATAGGATTAATCGTATCTAAGGATGTAGTTTGCCGGATGGGTTTTGGCCCTGTCTGTCGAACAGGGCACAGTTCTCACTGTTGATCGAGGTTAAGTGATCCTAATAACTGATGTAATCGAGAGGGATCGCTTAAATAGAGATAGCCAATCAGGGTTTCTAGGCTCGTGGCTTGTTGATAAATTTGGGGGTCTAAGCGTCGGGGGGGACGATGGACGCTGTTGCGTCCCCGTCTAACCATTTCTAGCTCTTGAGAATTTAAGTGGGGGATTAGGGTTTGTAGATGTTGAGCTTGTTGTTCGGCGCGGACTTGTTGGACGACCGCTTGATGATAGAGTTGCGATCGCTTGGGAGGCATCAGGTAATAGGTTCGCATGTACAACTCATACACCGCATCTCCCACATAGGCTAAGGCCGCTGGCGATAACCGTTGCAGATCGATAGGATCGGGAACTAGCGATCGCGGATCGAGTACCACTGACTCCCCCAGCAACAACTCCAACAGGAAGCTATCCAGTAAAAGGACTGGATAGCCGGTTTAAGACCCATCCTGGTCATGACTTCTTAATCGTTTCGAGGGCTTGGTCGATGTTCTCACACACCGAGAGGAACTTTTCTAGGCGAACCAGTTTCACTGTTTGCAATACACGGGCATTGGCAATCACTTGTAGACTTCCTTCTGTATCTTTAGTGGCTTTTTTCACCAGTTGGACTAAAGCTCCTAACCCAGAACTATCAACAAAATCAATCTTCGATAGGTCTAGAACAATATGTGTCGGCCCTTGGTCGATGTAAGAACCGATGGTTTTACGGAATGTGGGTTCAGAAAATGCATCTAGTAAACCCGTGAGGCGAAAAATTTGTGCATTATCCCTGACCTCCCGTGTGCCTCTTAAACTAACGGTCAGGGTGAGTGGTTCAGGCTTAATTCTACCCTCCTTTGATTTCAGATCAAATCAACGTTGAACGTTTCAGGGTTAAACCCCATAAAAAGACCATCAGGATTGGATGGTTGGAGATCTAGATTAACATTTTTACCCTCTGTTGTACCAGACCTCTAACCGAGTCCATCATTACTAGGGGTTAAGCGGCGCGGGCGCTTTCCATGGCTTTAATAAAGTTTTCAAACAGATAATCGGCATCATGGGGGCCAGGACTGGCTTCTGGGTGATACTGAACGGAGAAGATCGGTAGTTCTTTGTGGCGCAGTCCGGCAATGGTTTTGTCGTTTAAGTTGAGATGGGTAACTTCCACTTGGGGATCGAGGGAGTCTCCACTGATGGCAAAGCCATGGTTTTGACTGGTGATCTCGACTTTTTGGGAGAGTCCAGCCGGTTGATTCAGCCCTCGGTGACCGAATTTGAGTTTATAGGTTTGCGCTCCGAGGGAGAGTCCAAGAATTTGGTGACCCATACAGATACCAAACATGGGTTTTCCGGCTTGGATCAGTTGTTTGGCGGTGGCCACACCTTCGGTGACGGCGGAAGGGTCTCCAGGGCCATTGGAGAGGAAGATACCATCGGGGTTATGGCTGAGGATTTCTTCGGCTGGAGTGTTAGCGGGAACGACGATCACCCGGCAACCGTAGCTGGCTAACCGCCGTAGAATATTCCGTTTGACTCCAAAATCGATCGCCACCACGGTATAGGCTGGGGGATTGGTTTTGCTGTCTTTGGGGGTGAATTCCCAGATTTCGGAGGTGGCTTCTGACCATTCGTAGGTCGAGGCGGTGGTCACTTCTTTCACCAGGTTCAGTCCGTTCATGTCGGGGGCTTGTTGCACTTGTTCGAGTAGTTGGCTTTCATCGAGGATTTCGGTGGAGATGCCCCCGTTCATGGCTCCAAAGCCCCGGATTTTGCGGGTTAGGGCACGGGTATCGATGCCGTAAATCCCGATAATATTATGTCGTTTGAGATAGTCCGAGAGGGATTCGGTGGAGCGCCAATTACTGGGAATGGGGCAAATATTGCGGGCGATCGCCCCTTTGACGTAGGGGCGATCGGATTCTTCGTCGTCTAGGTTAACTCCGGTGTTACCCAATTCGGGATAAGTAAAGGTTACAATTTGGCCACAGTAGCTGGGATCGGTGAGGACTTCTTGATAGCCTGTCATTCCCGTATTGAACACAACTTCTCCGAGGGTGGTTCCCGTCGCACCGAAAGACCAACCGCGATAGGCTGTGCCATCAGCAAGGACGAGGAGGGCGGGTTGAGCATCTTTGTTGAGTGGCATAGGCATCAAGCAGGATTAAGAACGCTGGTTATTATCGCACAGGGAAAAAGGAAGCCATGGTATTTTTAGATTGTTTTTGCTAATGGATACTCAGAAAGGGTGGCAACCGGTGAAACGCTTGATTGTATTTGGGATAGTTGTCTCCATGGTGGCCTGCGAGCGATCGCCGGTTGAGGTGGCCGATCCGCCTCCTCCAGCCACTCCCCAGGCGATCGCTTCTCCCTCTCCTTCCCCCTCTCCCTCTCCTGAACCTTCTCCGGTGGAGGACGACCAAAAAACCCTACAACGGGCATTTGATAAAGCCTATGGTGCAGCCAGTATCGCCCAGTCTGCGGCCTCTCCAGGAGATTGGCAGTTAGTGGCTCGGCAATGGCAACAGGCGATCGCCCTGCTCCAACAAATTCCGCCCCCAAGTCCCCACCACACCCTCGCCCAACAAAAAATTAATGAATATCAGAAAAACCTGACATACGCCCAAACCCAAAGTCAAACCGCCTCCCCACCCCCTTCCCCTACCCCCGCCATTATTGCGGTCAAACCCATCACTCCCCTTCAACCCGTTCAACGGCGCTCCTCTACTGCCCAACCCGGAGCCATCCAAGTTCCCATTAAGCGCCGGGAAGCCGGAACCCCAGTCATCGATGTGGTATTTAATCAGACCCGAACTTTTGAAATGATCGTCGATACCGGAGCCACAGGAGTGGTCATTACCCAAAATATGGCCCAATCCCTCGATCTTCCCCTCATTGGATCGGCTAAAATGGATACCGCCAGCGCCAAAGGAATCACGGTTCCCATCGGTTTAGTTGAATCGATCGCCGTTAAAGGCGTAGTGGTGCAGAATTTGCCCGTCATCATCGCCGGTTCTCAATTGGAAATCGGCTTACTCGGTCACGACTTCTTTGGCGATTATGACCTGGTTATTCGCCAAAACCAGATTGAATTTCAACCGAGATCGTAAACGCACCCTTTGACTCAATCACATTGGAGTAACTTGAAATTGACTGACAATTTCTGGTTGAGCCGCCAGAATAGGATTAGGATTGGCTAATACTTCAGATTGAGTATAGGGTGGCACTCCGTAAGTCGTGACGGTTAATTGACCCGTACTGGGTGCAATGTCAAACTCGCTCCAGCCATAAGTATGGGTAGCTAAATACTCTCCTTGTAACAATTGGGCATTAATAGGCGAGCCTTCTAAACCCATGGGGTCATAGCCCAGGAGTCCCTCAGTACGGAAATCGAGGACTTCGCGCACAAACTGGTCTTTAGCGGCCCGGTCATCCCCTAATGCTAGATATTCGGCTTGGGTTTTCCCTTGTTGCTCTAAGAGGCTTTCGGGAGTAAAGCCCACAGTTGCCGGGCCAAAGGGAGCAGCAAACGTCTGGTTAAAGGGTTCAGGGAGAAAGGGAACGGTTAACTCAATCCCCACGGGGCCAATCATCACATCAAATACGCCTGTGGGAGTGACCGATTCACCGGGGGCTTGTTGATTCGTAACATTATTGACGACAGAGCCATGGAAGTCTCCGGTGATAAAGACCACATTTTTAATCTGATTTTCCTCAATAAAATTGAGCAAATCCGCCCGTTCTGCGGCATACCCTTCCCAGCGCTCTCCCATAACTGCAACTCCGAAGTGTTGCATGGGAACAGTAGACAGGACAAACTTCCAGGTAATTCCGGACTGTTCGGCGGCTAATAAATCGGCTTTCAATTCGGCTAACTGTGCTGCACCGAGCATGGTGCGGTTAGGAGCAAAGGCATCGGTGAGTTGTTGATTGAGACGCTCTTGGGGGGCATTTTCAGGGACAAAGGGGAGAGGAGCATCCCGGAAAGAGCGCACATCTAAGACAAAAGTCGCTGCATCGGAACCAAAGGTATTATGGCGATAGAGTTTGCGGCGATTGGTGGTGCGTGCATCTCCCGTATTGCCATAAAATTGGTCTTCTCGCAGGGGAAAATAGTCTTGAAAGGCTTGTTGTGCCCGATGAAAGGCGGGAGTTTGATTGACAAATCCAGTGGTCGCATTGCCAAAGAGATCCTGTTTTTGCGGGGAGTCGGCTGGGGTTGCACCCCCGGCAAAGTCATTGGTAACATCGTGATCGTCCCATGTAGCATAAATGGAGGTGGTGGCCCGTAAATCTTTCCAGGTGTTTAAGCCCCACCGGGGGGAATAGACTTCATTGTGTTTGGCGCGAAATTGCTCTAGGGTTTTGGCTTGCGTCACCCCTGGAAGAGCGGGAGATTCGCTATCAGCTTCGATCATATCGCCCATTTGCACAAAGAAGTCGAGGTTGCGCTCATCGGCATTGCCGAGGGAGACAAAGGGCGCAAGTTCTCCTTTCAAATCTCCGGAAACCCCAAAGCGTAATCCTTCGCGAGTTCCTGGGGGGTTAGGGGTGCGAAACTGACCGATCGCCGTGTCGCCCTGAGCATCCGTTACTCTGTAGTAATATTGGGTTCCCGGTGTCAGTCCCGCTAATCCCGCTTTCACGGGTACACTGGGATCGATTACCGTGGCGTTTAATGTGCCCAACACGGTGCTAAAACTCTCATCAGTGCTATAGTCAAACGTCACAGGGCCAACTGCTGTACTCCCTGCCCATAAGATGGTCGAGGTTTGGGTGGTATCTCCACTAGCAATCCCATTGACTAAGGTTGTTGTTTCTGGAGAGGACGGCAACGGTGTTAAGGCGGTGGTAAAATCGGCTTGAGTAATTTGACTGGCATTTATACCCGGTAAACGGGCTAGAATGCGACCAGTTGCACTCTGTTGAATCAGGGTACTATTGCCCTCTGCGGTGATGGTAATTTCCGTAAAGTTCAGTCCGTCTAAACCGAGCAAGTCTTCACCGTCTACAAAGTCTGTAATTAACTGTTCTGCTGTCGTACTTGCCGATTGAATGACTAAGATATCGCGCCCTGCACCTCCGATGAGGGTATTGTTTCCCAAATCTCCATACAGGATATCATTGCCGCGATCGCCCGATACCACATCATTCCCTTGTCCTCCGCGAACCCAATCTTCTCCCTGACCGCCAAATACCCAGTCATTCCCCTGATTACCATTGAGAGAATCTTTATCCTCATTGCCACTCAAGGTATCATTTCCGTCTAAACCCAACAGTTGGTCATTACCGGCTAATCCTAAAATCAGGTCATTTTCAGTTGTTCCTGTTAGGGTATTATTGGTTGCATCCCCGATTAAAATTGCCATAGTTCAATATTAATCCATTATTGTCAACGCACTATTATCAAAGATGGAAGGATGCAGAATCCTAATTAGCCCAAATTATTTAAGAATTAATTTTACAGTAGTTTTCGCTGTTATGGTGTACAGTCTTAAAGGCTCAAAGCCATGTACCACAACCCTATTCCCTATTCCCTAGCGCGTTCATGTCCGCGAAGCGGAAAGCGCTATATGCACACCTGGGATTTTATACAGCGCTTCGCACGGTAATCAGTAATCGGTAATCGGTTCTCTTAAAAGTCCCGATTTATAAGGGAAAATTGACAGCAACTCAAGGGTTGGCCCGTTGCCAGAGGCGCTGAATTTCGCCAATTTCAGCCGGTTGGGGAGCCGGAAGTACCGACAGAGCTGGATCGACTTCGGCCCCAGGGATGTTTTGAGTCCAGGGACTGCCGGAAACTGAGGTTAAATCCACTGAATTTTGGGCAGGTCGAAAACCGTAGCGCACAAACACCGCTTGCTGTTCGGGTTGGGTAAGGAAATCGATAAACTCCCTGGCAGCTTTGGCAGTTTGAGACCCCACATCTCGGCGGACGATCGCCGCCGTCGCTACGGTTTCAATGGTCGGATTAAGGTAATAAATTTGATAGGGTTTGCCCTGACTGGTGGCGGACTGTTGCCAGCGATAGAGGGCGATACTTTCATAAACGGTGGCTACATCGGCATCATTGGGGCCGCGAGTGATAAATTCTTGGAGTAAAGTATCGGTTGACCGGGGGGGCTGATACACCGATCGCCGAATTAAGCCGAATAAATTTTCTGCTTCTGGGCTATTTAAACTGCTGCCATTGCCCAATTGGGCTTGAGTCCACAAACTTAAGGTCACCTGACCGCTATTGGAACGGATGGGATCGGTGATCACAAAGTCAAAACTGCCCCAGTCCGCTTGTCCGCCAATTTGTTGCCAACTGCCCGCTTCCATGGCTTGTTCGACGCGGTTCCAGTCAAAGGAACCTTGGGGAAACAGGACTTGCCCCCGTTGCGGCCAAGCGACTCCGACGAGGAAGGTTTTGGCGATCGCTTGGGGGTCTTGATGAAAGGGTTGGCCATTATTTTGGGCTTGCCAACGTTGACTCAGTTCGTCAATTAATTCTGCATTGGCGGGGATCAAAACCGTGGGCGTAAAATCATTGTTCTCATCGATATAGTTGTTAACCATATCTTGGGAACCTTGAAATTCCAGTTCAATATTAATGTTCGGATTACTGTTTTCAAACTGAACTTCTAGCTCTTGCAAGGGTTCGGCCAGTTCGCTCCCACTGACTACAATCACGGTTTGATTTAACCCCGGAAGGGGGGCATAGGCTAAACCGACAGCAGCCACGGCTAAAAGTGCTGAGGCGATCGCTTTATTTTGCTGTTGCATCGGACTCGACTTGGCATTCATAATTCAAGACTCTCCCCTTGAGGCTACTAATGAGCCAAAATTTCCACATTATCTTGATAGGCTTTGAGTTCATCACTCAACCGTTGCAGGTCTTCAAGATCTGCCGAATTTTGTAAGTCGGCTCGTCTCAATTTATTTTGCAGTTGTTGCAACACCCCCGCCGAATCTTGGATCATTTTCTGAAGGCTAATCAGTTTCGCTTGGCGGGTATCTTGACCCGTTTTTGCCAGTTGAATATTGCGCTCTAAACTGGCTTTTAAGTCCTTGAGATGTTGGCGGGAAATCTCCGAACTCGATCGCAGTTTCTGGTTTACTTCGAGCAATTGCCGTTCTAGGTCGTCCACAGACAAAAGGGATTGACCTTGGGGAAGGGTGCGGGCGATGCTGTCAATGGTGGCCGGCAGTTCGATCGCATCATCACAGACCTGCTGCACTGTCACCAATACATCGATTTCAAAGGAACTCTGGGTGAGCAGACGCTGGGCTTCTTGACGCAATTCTTCTGCTTTGCTGGCCACCATCTGGCTTGTGGCTTTCAGGTTATCTAACTCCTGTTGTAACTGCTGTTGTTCCTGTCGCTCTGCATCAGGTTCCCGCAATTTTAGGGCTGTGGCACTGGCAACGGTGGCGGCGATCGCCCCAGGTACAATGATGAAGTTAGAGAGTCCCAGGACGCGCACGCCGACGACTAAACACGCACCACCGATGAAAACGGCCGTGGGGTAATAGAGGGGATTGGCTATTTTGATCATCTTAAAACTCAACTTGTAAATCGGACATTAGGGTAGATATAGTCTCCGGATTTCCCTCCCGGTAATATCCTCCATTGAGTTCGGCAATTTGTTTGAGAATTCCAGAATCAAATTCCCCTTGGTTGCCGTAGCCGATGGTAAAAACGGCGATGCGCTGATCAGAGTTAAACCCCGTTTGCTCTAATTCTTGGTTGAGTTGTTCTAAAGAAGTTGTGGAGCCAGAATCTTCTCCATCCGTGAGAACAACCACCGCGTTAATGGCATCCGATCGCAGATTGTCCCGCAGCCAGTTACGAGCTTCTAAGGTGGCATCATACAACTTCGTGTTGCCGTCGGCTTTTAAGTTGCCAATAAATTCAATGCCTCGATTTCGACCTTCTACGGTTCCATTGACGGTTACGGGAGGCTTAATGATGGTATCAAAATCAATTAAGGTAATCGTCTCCTTGGGCCCCAATTGTTGGATGTAGTAATTTAAGGTGTTTTGGACAGAGGATAATTTGTCTACAGCCATGGAGCCAGAAGAGTCTACGACGACGACCACCTGGGAGGGTTTTTTGGCGAAGTTTCGCCAGGAGGTTAACATTGCGTCCACGACTTCCGGTTGAGGCGATCGCAAGGAGTCGTAGTTGGCATTGGCATCGACTCCCAATGCTGGGGAGAATTTCGGCCCCAGCTCCACCCCTGGAATTCCCGGACGCAACCCCAAACTGGTGGCGATGGTTTGGGCTTGGGGCGATCGCCAATATTCAATGACTTGTTCAGCCGCTTCTTTTTCCTGGGCGCTCACCCAAGGAGCATTGGGTAAAATAGCCCGCATATTCGAGGTGAAAGTGGACGAGGGATAAATGGCCTGGTAGCGGGTTGAGCTATTCTGTTCCGTATTAGCGGCGATCACAGAAGATTCATAAACCGAGGCGATCGAAGCCCAAAATACCCCATTTTTCACCATGTCACGAGCCAAAGAACTGGTTGATGTGCCGTAGCGGGTGACTTTACTCTGAATTTGTTGAATTTGCGTTTGGTACTGTTCCACCTCAGCCACCGTCAATTCTTCCGGTCGCTTACCGGAAACCGATGCAAATTGAGCCACCAAAGTTTGTAACCCAGAATTGGAGCGAGTCGGGGCAGTATGGGCGTAATAAATGGGAGTGGGAGAGTTACTGGGGTCAATATCTTGATAGGTTGTCGCTGTGGCTAACGTTTGATAAATATCGGGTTGTTTGCTCAGGGTTTCCGCAAATTCCGAGGGAACCATAAACACCATGGGACTGTAGGCCAACAGGGGTGCATCAGTCACGGGGGGAATATAATCTTGCCCAGGGAAAATCTGGGTCATCTGGTAGCGCAGTTGCTCCTGATAAATTTCCCCATCGACAGAAATCAAGCTAGGAAAGTTAGCATCATCCGGTTGTAGACTTCCGTTTTTCAGTTGTTCAGACAAGGATGTAACTAGGGTGACAATATCTCCGCTACCTTTAGCGTGGCAACTGAGATAAAAGGCTTCTCCACTGTCGAGTTTAGGCTGTTGTTGGTTAAACTGCGTAGCGGTTTGATTGCAGAAGTCTTTGAGGGCACTCCCCACCCAAGCTTTGACTTCAAATCCTTCATAGAGTGTAGAGGAGCCAGAGTCAGGGGCAGAACAGGCTCCGAGGAGGAAACAGCCCAAGGTGGCGATCGCAGATGTAGTGATTTTTTTGGTCATCATGGTAGAGTGCCGTAGTGATGAACATGGATGCATCGAGATCTAACCACAGACCCATTCCTCATTTCGGAAAACTGGGAACCTTCAGAAGGGTTGAATCTCAACTAACTAACGTTACCTTCAACTCCAAGCTACCCCATTTGACCCAGATTTTTGGTAAAGGTCTGTTTAAGGTAAAGTAAAGTCTACGAATGGCCATTTTTATCCCTGCTGTCCCCGTTTTGTCTGAAGCTTTTGTTTAAAATTGGAGCTATAATGACCGACTCCCCTTTGAATTAACTCAGCTTGCAACGCTTGAATAGTCTGCTGTTCTTGAGCAATTTGGGCATCAATTTGGGATTGATAGGTGTAGTAATAGCTGAGGGCAGAGTAAATAGCAGCAAGGGAAATTTCAGGATGTTGAAAATGCAGTTCTTCAGGACTCCAACCGTGGGCGTGTTTTTCTTGAATCAGTTGGGAAACGAAAACGCGACTATTAGCAATTTTTGCCCGACTTTGAGCGTCAATTTCCAGATATTGCCAAGTTACGGGGTTGTCTGTGGTGAAGGTCATATTCAGGATAAGGTAAGGGTTGATGCTATTATAACGAAGTTATTAGAAACTGGTTTGTCTAACTTCCGCCTGTGTCTGTTCAGAAATCCAAGGACGAGACATGATCAACTTTTAAGATTGAGGACTAGAAGACAGCGCCAGATTGCGAATTGTGCGATTCACAAAGCTCAAATAATCATCAACTTCTTCATAAGCATCTAACTCCTGTTCCTCTAACTCAGTTAAACCTTCAAACATTTGCTTATCTAAGAGACTCTCGATCCGAGATTGTACATTTCCTGACGCTCTAAAAATAGGAATTCCAGATTGTAACTCAATTCGGATGGCTCCCTCTAGGGGTAGGGAAGCGGGTAAAGCGTTTAAAGGGGGTAGGGTAGAATTGGATGATATCATGATTTCTTGGTTTCATTAGTCTAGTTTTTGTCTTCACATTCGTTACCCTTGCCAAGGATTTATCATAACTGATTATCAGGACACTGCTTTTCGGATTGCTTGTTCCCAACTGGAGTCAAAGAGCGAATCAAGATTTGACTCCAGTAAGGCCAAGATATTGCTTTCCACCGGATCATCGGGAAAATAACCTAAACGTTCAACTTTTTGTAATAAAGTGTTATAAAACACTTCGTAGTCTTCTTCTAAACCAACAAGAGTCATCGTTGTCAGAGCAAGGGAGATGGCTATACCATGTTGTCGGAAATAATGGTAATGGCTGCCTCGATATTCAAATTCACCAGCTTGATCAAAATAATGCTCTGTTGTTTTTTGCAGCACTTGAGTGACCATTTTATTGATATTGAGCCTGAAAATTATTTTATTAATCTCTTGAGAAAATTCAAATATTTGGTTTTCAAATATACCCATCTCATCGATACAGGTGTTGATAACTTCTTGTAGCTCATTAATCCCATCTTCCACAGATTCAAATTTTTCCAGGTAGTTTTCTGAAAGGCGAATTCTAATTTCTCGAAGATGATGATTCATTTCTTCTATTCGAGTGTTAACCTTATCATCAAAAGATGATAATTCACCTTGGAAAGCCTTAATTAGCTCGAACCAGAAGTTGATCTCATCTTGAGCTTCTTTCTTGAATTTATTACGCTCTTTGAGTTTATTTCTCAGTTCTTCAATCTTGCGATCATGATTTTCAACAGAGTAATTATTTTCTGCTATTTTATGTTCAGCTTCTTCTTTCTTTTGATTAACTTTTTTACCGTGCTTTTCGTACTTTACAATTAACTCATCTATACACCGATCTTCATTTAGTATAGATTCTTTTTCTCTTCGCAAGTTCTTTTCTTCTTCTTTTATTGACTGTTCAGCATCATAAGTTAGTCTAGCTGAACTACGATTGATTTTATCAACATTATTATTATATCGATTCATTCGCTCGTTAAATCTCTCAATTCTAGAATTTAGTCTTTGACGACGGGAGGATATTTCAAAAGAGAGTTTTTTATGTTTTTCAACATAAGAACTAAAATCATTAGCAAGGTATTCAAGTTGGCTCTCTTGAGAAGTAATAACATCCTTCAATCGACTGATTTCTTGATCTACTGATAAAATTGCATCCCATTTCTGGGATAATTGATTACTGTAGTTCTCTTTATCTCGTGACCATTGTTCCATTTCTGTATTGCTCATTTCATAAGCTTGTTCCTGAATGTCAGAAATGTAAGTTTTTATCAACTCGTTAAAAGACTCAATACTTTGATTGAGAATATAGTTGCTTGCTTGAATCACATAATTTACTTTATCACCTAAAGATTCGGTAGCTATCTGTTCAATCGGATTCGCAAAAACCTGCTGGACAATCGTGTTAACTTTTTCAGAAATCGAGTCACCGACTTGCTCAGTTTGAATCGGTAAGCTACAGAGGAAATCAAAAAGTGTATAACAGATTTCGTGTAAAGGTTGATCGCAAGTATCAGTTCCTATGGCTCTTTGGCAGGCCGTATGAGCATATAATCGAATGAGTTCCTCCTTTACCTGCTTCACATATTCATCCGGTGTTTTTTCCCGTTGATACTGAATCAGATCTTCAAAAACACTCCCTTTTTCCCCAGATAGCATCAGTTGAGATTGATGGAGTAATTCCGATATCCCTTCACCCGTCCAACAATTGACACCTACTATTACCGGTTTGCGCTCTTCTCCTAAAATTGAATTATGAACTTTGAGGATTTGAATTGTTGCATCAGTAATATTAGCTTCAGTCGCTGAATAACTCACTCCTGTTTGCTTATTGACAAACATATTGAAGACGTAGATAATATTTTGATTCCGTCTCAATAAATCTTTGAGATATTTTTTATCTCCTCTCGCAAACTGCTTGTCTGGAGCAATTAAGTAATACACCAGATCAGGTTGAAATCCTAAATTATCATAGTCACTAATGCTTAATTTTTGTTCGGAAGGTGCTTGATTTTCCTTGAATTTTGCCAAAGTAACTTCATCAACCCATGGGAAATCCTCAATTTGCGACATCCCAAAAGCAACTCGATTGTAGTTTTCCAGAAAATCATCACTACAGACTCCAGGAAGATCGAAGTATTTTAATCCAATGGGAAATTCAATCAGATTAATTTCTTTGGTACAATCTTGACGACCTGTTGATAAAAAATAATCAATCCCTAGTAAACGGTTTCCGAGAGTAGTTTTACCGCTATGAGTTCTTCCCGTGGCAAAGATATTGATTGAACCCAGACTCTGAGGGAAGTTCCTCAGTTTCTCGATAATAAATTTTGCCCGAATTTTGGAGATAGATGGAGGAGTGAGTTGAAAGTACATCGGTTTCTAATTAGCTAAGGTTAAATAATCTTGATGATGTTTGCTGGAGTAAAGGGATTTACATCTGGGATACTTTGAAAGTCACTGAGGTTATAAGTGGCAAAATAGTCAATATTTGATTCTAAAATTAATGCAGCTAGACGAATATCGAAAATTCTTGCTGAGGTAATATTATGACTCGTCGCCAAACTTAATACCTTATCGAGAGTTATGGGGATGGGATAGACCACTTGAAACAAGCCATTTAAATAAGTAGTTCTGACTAAGCTATTCACTTGTTGTGGTGTTAACTCTTTTCCTCTCATTGCGGTAGGATTGGTTAAAATCCTATAGAGTTCAATCAGATTTTGTTCTGCTAAGACTCCCTGAATATTCTGTTCTACTGCCATCTTGAGTAGGGTAGCGGAGTCAGTATGGTACGTTGAAGTGCGATCGTGAGCATAAACCAATACATTAGTATCAAAAAATATCCTGGGTTTGTTCATAAATGTTTTCCCGACTAATATATTGGTCTTTTACCCCTAGTTCAAAAGTAGGGAATGGATAATCCTCCTGACGAAGTGGAGTAATGGTAATCTCCACTTCATCCCCATCTTTAATTGCTCCAGGTAACGTTTCTAAAAGAATAATTGTTCTGCCTTGTACATACCCTTTCACAACTCACCTCTTAACCTCTCTAGGTTTATTTAGCCGCCAATTCACTCAAATCAATTGAGAAAAACTGCTTGTAAAATACCCATAATTTTTTCTTCTGCATATTTGCGATCCGAATTGACTGCAAAATCATTGATTTGTTCTAAATAGGGTTGTAGAATACCTTGGACTTCTTGACGACCCTTGTTCACAACTGATGCAAAATCTGCTTTTAAGTCTACACTTGAATCGGCTTTTTCAATCCCTAACCCAATAGCCAGTAAATTCTCAACAACAGGATAACCTCCTTGCAGATATTTAATATTCCCGGTCGCTTGCTCTCGCTGCTCTCTCATCACTTCGGGAACTTTTTCAGTGACTGTTTTCTTCACTTCTTTCATTCCAACTAACCGCTTTTCCGTTACTGTAATAGTCTTGACTACAGGTTTAATCACATCTTCAGTGACAGTAACTTCTTTCTTGCGTTTTTTTGTACCCCTGACTCCACCTGTTACAGCTCCTCCAAGTACGGCAGCAGCAAGAGGAGCTGCTAATCCACCAGTTGCTACTGTTGCACCAGTTGCAAGTACACCCGTTAAACCAAGAACAAACCCTCCTAAACCAGCCAGACCTCCAACAGCAGCACCGCCAGCAATACGACCGGGAGATCGGCCTCCATCAACAAGTTCTTTTCTAGATTCTTGGGAGTCTACATAATCTACAATTTGTTGCTGAACATCTACATCTTGGATGTCTGGTACATAGTCAGTCTTCTCTACTTCTTGGTCTCGCATTTGAACCCACTGATGCTCAACCAAAATTGTTTCAGCTTCTTGTCGCGAGACCTTAGCACTTTCAGCAAATTGATTAATAGCATCATCAAATTCTTGCTGTGCTTCGAGAACAGCCTGCTCTTCTCTGAATACTCGAATGGCGTAATCAGTTACAGCCATATATGCTTCATTGATTAAACCTTGGTCACCTAATTTTTGATCGACCACAACAGTTGCTAAACGACTGGCAATATGAAGCAAGGCTTCCCGATAGCGGTAGCTACGCTCTTTTTTGGCATACTCCTTCAGTTCTTTCTTAAGTGCTTGTTGCATGTTGCCAATCTTCTCTGATGGCAAAATTTGACAGATAATCTCAGTAATCTGATTAATTCCTGCTCCAGTTCTAGAGTCGATTTCAACGATTGGAGGGCTGATATTGGGATAGAATTTTTGATAAATCTGTGTAATTAATTTACGTGCATCTTCTAGATTTTCCGATGTTGGCTTGATTTGGCCCTCTTTAGTCCGATGAATGTTTAAAGCAAATATAACGATTGGATTTTGAGATCGCTGCTTTTGGGATTTTAGTAATTGCTTTAAGTATTTTTGATCATCACGAGTAAACAGCATATGGGGAGCAACCACGTACAAAATGATATCTGCGGCAACAAACTGTTGATTTCCACTGGATTGCCATTGCTCGACTGTGATGACTTCTTCTTGAACACCTTGAGTCTCATATTCAGAGAAATCTAAAACTTTAAATTCATCAACGGGGTACATTTCGTCATCTTCATCATCAAGCTGCTCTACAAGTAACGATGCCCGATTGATATTTTCATACTCTTCGCTGCTGCCAGCTCCTGGTAAATCAAAGTAACGCAAATTACTCTGTAGCTTAAAATATTGTATACTGCTTGTGCAATCTTGATGACCATGAGATTCCATTGGAGGTTTGCCCGATCCTGGATCGAGTAAAGCATTCCCTAATGAAGTTTTTCCCGCTCCAGTACGGCCTGTCGCGTAAAAGTTAACAGGCTCTGGATATAACTTTCTGTTCTTTTGTTCTTGAAGATAAGCTGCTTCTTCTAAACTAGATAAATCGAGTTCTCGAAAATCCAACATTTTCAAAACTTCAGGGCGATCATAGAATAAAACTCTAAGTTTTTGTAATGAATTAGAAGACATAGAACACTCCATAGTTATGGTATGACTCGATCTGTTTTTGACTAATACGCAAAGCGTTTAATAATTTGATTCTCTTGCTCAATTAACTTCTGCTCTTCTTCATACTCCTTGAGTTTCTGTTGTTGAACTTCCCTGAGTATGCCAAAGTTACTTTCGATCCACTCTATAGGAAGATCCGTATCCATCTCAAATAACCGTGGTTGATGTAGTGGATTAATACTAAGGTAATATAGATCCGCCAAAAATGCAGCTATTAGTTGATGAATTGTTACAATTGATTGACGAATCGCCATTAGGCTGTTTTCTTGACTGACACCTTGTGCTATCAACTTCTGATACTCTTCCTGCCAGTTCCAGGGAAAGGTTAGGGGTAGAGTCTCTTCTAATCCCCAGAAGTAGACATGAAAGTAAACTTTTTCGTCAGTCACGTCACTGTAGATCACTAGAGTTGGTATAGGTTCTAAGTCGGATTCCAGTTGTTTGACTTCAGCATCAAAAATAGAACTCTTAAAGAATTTCCCATAGTATTCCACAGGACAGAGATCTTCATGCAGGGGGTAGTTCTGTTCAAGAAACTCTTTTACCTCACTCCTCACTTGCTTTTGTAAATGAGTGTTGAATTCCAAGGAATCAGCAATATCAGGTGGAGAAATCATGATCAGTAAACGATGTTTACTTTGCGATTCGACGAGAAGCCTTTTCATCTCTTCTCGACTGATAATTCCTGCCCAGTTTTCCCGATCCCAGTTGGACTGAAGTTCAGTGAGCTTCAGGATAACTTGATTAGCATTATGGGTTCTTTGAGCATCAAGATACAAGTAACTCAGTTTTTGTCTTTCGCGGATATCTTCCTCCATCAACTCAACTTCCCTTTGTCGAAGCTTGAGAGAGCATTCCATTTGTTCTCTTTGTGCTTCCGAGTGTTTGATATCTTCTTTAAGTCGGGCTTTTAATAGAGCCAATTCTTGCTTTCTCAATTGCAAATTTTTGTTAGAAATTCCCAAGAAACGTTCTTCTCTATCTGCCTCTGCCTTGGCAATTTCAATATTAGCTAAAATCTCGGTCTCTCGCATATTAGCAAGATCAGCCTCAATATTGGCCAATTCCTCTTCCCTTTGGTTCTTGCGCTTGAAATACTCAGATTCAGCCTGGCTCACTTTTTCACTCTTCTGAGCAGATACGCTTCTCCGTTTAGAGGCAGATTTCTCAGCAAATTTTCTTCCCGCAACAATTGATATGATTCTACTAGCAGTTATCGCAACAAAAGTGCCAGTAGCAGCGATGACCCAAGGTAACGGCATAATTAATACCACAAGGTAGTATATCTACTTTAATCAATCAAAATCACAATCACCATCAAAATCGCCATCGAATTCCTCGTCACAAGGATCTTCAAAGGCATTCTCACAGAAATTATCTTCATCTGGAGGCTCAGGTTCTGGAGGCTCAGGTTCTGGAGGTTCAGGCTCTGGAGGTTCAGGCTCAAAGGCATCCTGGCCCACATCATCAGGATTATCATCATAAGAAGGATCATAATCCCCATCTAATTCCAAAGGGGCCCGACGACGATGACGCTTCAATTCATCTGTCAGATTGTTCAGAGAGTTACTAAGATTAGACATGACCATACCACCTATGCCAGTTGCTACTGCTGCTGCTATTCCTGAAGCAACACCATTTGATACGCCACTAACTACTTCTTTTTTGATTTCGTCTTTACTCATGGTTTCACCAAAAGTGAAAGCATTGGGTCAACTTGTGAGCTTAGTTATAAGTGTGATATTTAAGAATTAATTTTGTTCTGTTTCCAAGTATACTTGTAATTCTAGACCGGTGTCAAGCATTTTATCCCCTGTCTGGATTGAAAGGTAACATTAACAATCCTTAAAATCCCCTTAAAATGACCATAAGCCGGTGCATATGAAAAATATGGAGCCTCGATACATCAATTGTAGGGGCGAACGGCCGTTCGCCCCTACAGATACCGTTGTTGTAGATAGATCTTGGTGTATCAACCTTAATTAGAATGACTATTCGCTCCTTGAACAAGCGACAAGGGGCCACAAGCCCCTTGTGAGAAGGAGGTCAAACTGGCTTATGGGCTGAAGTATTTGGAGACGGGATGGTGGGTGATAATGGCGCTGGTGGATTGTTCGGGATAGATTTGCTCGCTCTCGTCCATGTACATATTAATGCGATCGCTCCCCAGCAGCTCCAATTGCTTATACTGGTCTTCCATATTCGGACAAGCGGGATAGCCGAAACTATAGCGGGAACCGTGATAGCGCTGTTTGAACATATCACGCACATTATCCGGTTCTTCATCCCCAAAGCCTAATTCGCGGCGAATTTTGGCGTGCAACCATTCCGCCATTGCTTCGGCGGTTTGCACCGCCATACCATGGAAATAAAGATAGTCTGTATAGCGATCGCCTGCAAACAACTTCTGCGCGTATTCCGTCGCTACTTCTCCCACCGTTACCGCGTGCATCGGGAACACATCCATCACCCCGCTCTCCTTCGGCGCAAAGAAATCCGCAATACACAAGCGACGGGAGCGTTTTTGGCGCGGAAACTCAAAGGTATATTTCACCGTTTTCGCCATTCCCCCGTTCATCTCCTCAGCATCATAAACAAACACCGTATTCCCTTCCGACTGAGCCGGGAAATAACCATAAAGCGCTTGGGGCTTCAAGATATTTTCCGTTAAAATCTTCTCTTTCCATTCCTCTAAGATGGGATGCACCGTCTCTTGCAAGAACTCGTCATATTCTTCACGAGATTTATCTTTCGGCTTGCGGAATTGCCATTGCCCCACAAACAGCGCTTGCAAATCTAAATACCAGAAAACCTCTTCTAAAGGAATATCTTCCGGTTGCAAAATCCGACTGCCCCAGAAGGGAGGAGTGGGACGAGGAATATCAATTTCTACGGCTTCCGATCGCCGAGTATCAATCACCTCTGGTTCCGAGGACTTGGATTCTGTTCCTGTGTCTTCTCCCTTATCCTCGACTTCAACATGGCCGTTTCCATTATTGTCTACTTCATCCAAAAAGCCTTGGAAATCATCCCAATTATTCGCCGCTTTCGCAGGCATCAACTTATCCATAAACGTCAAGTCAGAAAAAGCATCTTTCCCGTAAATCACTCGACCTTTATAGGCATTTTGACAATCCTGATAGACAAACTTGGGCGTTAGAGCGGCTCCCCCCAAAATCACCGGCACGCTAATTCCTTGCTCATTAAAGGTTTCCAAATTATCCTTCATAAACGCTGTCGATTTCACCAGCAAGCCACTCATGGCGATACAGTCGGCGTTATGCTCGCGATAGGCATCAATAATATTATCGACGGGTTGTTTAATGCCCAAGTTAACCACTTTGTAGCCGTTATTGGACAGGATGATATCGACTAAATTTTTACCAATATCATGGACATCTCCTTTCACTGTGGCAATCACAAAGATTCCTTTGGCATTGTTGCCCGATTCTGATTTTTCCATGAACGGTTCTAGATAGGCGACTGCCGCTTTCATTGTTTCGGCTGATTGCAACACAAAGGGAAGTTGCATCTGTCCGGAACCGAATAAGTCCCCAACTACTTTCATGCCATCGAGTAGGAAGACGTTAATAATTTCTAGGGGTGGATACTCTTCTAAGGCCTTTTTCAAGGAGTCTTCTAAACCAATACGCTCGCCGTCGATAATATGGTTTTTGAGGCGCTCGTTAATGGGCAGATTTTCATCACCCGAACGATCGCGCTTCGCTTTCTTCCCTTCAAACAGTTTAGTCAATTCTGCCAGGGGATCGTAGGTGCAAATTTCGCCATCAAATTCCCGTTGATCGTAGATCAGTTTGCGACAGACTTCTTGATGTTCGGGTTCAATTTTGGCTAGGGGTAAAATCTTGTTGGCGCTGACAATGGCGCTATCTAATCCTGCTTGCATGGCTTCGTGCAAGAACATGGAGTTGAGAACAATCCGCGCTGCTGCATTTAAGCCGAAGGAAATATTGGAAACACCAAGCATAATATGACACTCTGGCAATTCTTCGCGAATGCGACGAATCGATTCTATGGTTGCTTTTCCGTTTTCTCGGTCTTCTTCAATCCCGGTAGAAATAGGCAGTGCTAGAGTATCAAAGAATATTTCATGGGCAGGAATTCCATATTCAATTGCCTGGTCATAAGCCCGTTTAGCAATCTCAAACTTTTTATCGGCCGTTCGCGCCATGCCATCCTCATCAATGGTTCCCACAACCACACCCGCGCCGTATTTTTTCGCCAGTTCTAAGACTTTCAAAAACCGGGGTTCTCCATCTTCGTAGTTGGTGGAATTAAGGATACATTTTCCGCCCACCACTTTTAACCCGGCTTCCATTTTTTCCCACTCGGTGGAATCTAACATTAAGGGCAGGGTCATGTTGTTGACTAAACGAGAGGCGAGTTCGTTCATATCTCGCACTCCATCCCGACCCACATAATCGACGTTCACATCTAAAATATGGGCCCCTTCTTTGACTTGGGCTTTACCTAGAGAAACTAAGCCATCCCAGTCTTCTTTATTGAGTAGGTTGCGGCATTTTTTGGAGCCACTGGCGTTGAGTCTTTCGCCGACAATGAGGAAGGAATTATCTTGATGGTAGGGTTGAGGGCTATAGATGGATGCGGCTGCTGGTTCAAAGACGGGGTGGCGTTCTTTGGGTTTGAGGGTAGCGGCAATTTCGGCTAATTGTTGAATATGATCGGGACGGGTTCCACAGCATCCGCCAATGATTTGCACGCCCCAATCTTCCACAAACCGATTGAGGGCCATGCGTAATTCCATGGGGGTGAGTTTGTAATGGGCATGACCGCCGACATTTTCGGGTAATCCGGCGTTGGGAATGCAGGAGACGGTGAAGGGGGAATGCTCGCAAAGATATTTAATATGCTCGGCCATGCGATCGGGGCCGGTGGCGCAGTTTAAGCCTAAAATATCAATATTGTAGGGTTCAAGAATGGTTAAAGCGGCTCCAATTTCGGAACCAACGAGCATAGTTCCCATGACTTCCATGGTGATGGAAACCATGATCGGGCGGCGTTCTCCTTGGCGTTCAAAGACTTTTTCTACGGCGTTTAATGCGGCTTTTATTTGCAGAACGTCTTGACAAGTTTCAATAATAAAGAGGTCTACGCCTCCGTCATAGAGTCCTTCGGCTTGTTCGGTAAAGGCGGCTTCTAGGGCATCAAAATTAATATGACCTAATGTAGGTAGTTTAGTGGTTGGCCCGATCGCACCGGCGACAAACCGGGGTTTTTCTGGGGTGGAAAATTCGGCGGTGATGCTTTTAGCCAGTTCTGCGGCGGCTTTGTTGAGTTCGTAGGCTTGGTCGGCTAGGTCATATTCAGCGAGGACGATGGAGGCTGCCCCAAAGGTATCGGTTTCAATCACATCACATCCGGCACTGAGGAAATCACGGTGAACTTTGGCGATCGCCTCTGGTTTGGTTTTGATTAAATATTCATTACACCCTTCATATTCTGGGCCTCCAAAGTCCTCTGCGGTTAAGTTCTGAACTTGGAGGTTGGTTCCCATCGCGCCATCAAAGACGATGACGGGACGTTCTGGACTCTGTAGGCGGTTCAGGAAAGCACTATTCATGGGAACGGTTTCGACAAGGTTAACAAGCATATTTCTTTATTGTACCGTACCGGCGATCGGGGAGTGGGGGGATGGGGGGATGGGGGAATGGGGGGATGAAGATTACTCATGACTGAATTAAAACGGCCCAAACTAAACCCCATGCTTCTGTCCACTCGACGACTGCGCCATAGGTGTCTCCGGTGTGGCCTCCGAGTTGGCGATTGAACCACCATCCGCTTCCCCAGGCGATCGCCGCCCATCCTAATGTTAAGCTGAGAATCTGAATACTCTCTTGGGGATTAAGCGCTGCTGCTAGACCACTCAGAGCTATGAGCAGAACTAAAGCGGGTAAAACGTCTTTATACGATTGAATAGTGGCTTTATGAAAGGCTCCTTTTCCTGTGGGTTTCAGATACGGATAGCGCCAAATGGCAATCAGTTGTCCTGCTCTTGCCCATGCGGGAATAGCGGTCACGATCCACAGATGGGGTTGAGTCAAAGAACTCAGAGCCGCCGTTTTCAGTAACAGAATCAGGATGGCTGACATGGCTCCAAATGCCCCCGTGACGCTATCGCTCATCGCCTCCAAACGGCGATCGCCATCCGTAACACTTAACCCATCAGCCGTATCCATAGCTCCATCTAAGTGTAATCCCCCAGTTATACCCACCCAAAGCGCAATAATCACTGAACTGCGGGTTAAATTAGGCATTCCTACGGCCCATAATCCCCCATCAATCCCCCCTAGGATGACTCCAATCAGCAGTCCTACGAGAGGGGCAAACCGAGCGATCCCCGAAAACTCTAAGGGCCAAGAAGAGGGAATCGGAACACGGGTGTAAAAGGAGATCGCTCCCCAAAAATTCCACATCCATTTCATTGCCACTCCCCCTATGCTCTATGTTAATCTGCGAATAGACATCTACTCTGTTTTCTTGGCCGTCGATCTGAATCTTCCCTTTTACTTGGGCGATCGATACCCAGAATTCGATCAAAAAATCCGTAGAATCTGGCAAGTATTCACCAAAGAGTTAGGATAGAATTGTCTCATAGGCTACTTTATAGGCTATTTTATCCTAGGGTGCAGTCTTGGGATGTCAAATCGTCAGTAGTCTTGTCGTCCTCTTTTGAAATTAGAGAGTTTTTCCCATGAATTACGATCAATTGCCTGGCAATACACGGTTACCTGCTCCTTGCATTCTCAACAGAGGCATTATTGTGAATCCACAGGATATTCAGAAGGCGATCGGGGATCTCCATCGTGTGCGTTACGTTGAACTGCTCGATCGGCAAACCCAAGCGACGGGAGAAGCCTATATCCAAGAGGTCTTTTCCGATCCCCTGCGATCGACGATCCTGGCTAATCATACCCTATATTTGAACATTCAAAGCTTTGATTATTTAGAACTTCAGCAATCTGACGACCAAGAAACCTATTTTGATTTAGTTCAAGATAACCGTGTCCTGCGGTTAATCCCTCTTTCCAATCCGCTACAAAATCAACCCGTTAGTTCTTTGAATACGGCTGCATTAGAAGTAATGATGGCAGAAGTTTTAGCCGCTAATTTAGATGTGCAAATGGATGATGACGACCCCTTAGCCTAAGATGGGAAATATGGTTTAAGCTCAGAAATTTAAATAGTGACTGGAGATTCTACATAAATATTCGGTTCTTGCAGGGTAAATTCAATTCCGAACTCCATTAGTTTTTTGGTAACTTTTTGATTAGCCAATTCAAGTAAACGTTTCCTCAGTTGAATAGAATTCTCATTAGATCCAAGGATGAAAAATGTAACCCTAGCTCTGGTATTCTGATGAGAATTTTCATCATTTAGCAAAACAATACTCGTGCTACCTGGATCAATTCCAAATAGAGCATCCGTACTTTCTTTGACCACTTGTTGAACCAACGATTGTTCCCGCTCTTGCAAATAGCGATTGAAATCTAAGTAGAGCAAGACCATCACTTTTTTACCTCTGGTGACATTTTCAATCCCCAGATTGGCTAACGTATTATTAGGCATAATAAATAAGGTGCTTTTGGCAGCCGTTCTAATTTTTGTAGACCGTAATCCAATCGATTCCACACGCCCATATAAACCATCGGGTAACCGAATATATTCCCCAGCAATAAACGGTCGGTCTAAATATAAAACAATTGTTCCTAACAGTTGTTCTAGGGTGCTTTTAGCCGCAAATGCCACAGCAGTAGCCCCAATAGAAACCCCAGCGAGTAAAGCAGTCAGGGGAATTCTTTGACTTTGGGCAAAGGCAACAACGGCAAAAAAGCCGATTAATACATTAACGACGGTTTCAATAATTAAGATAAAATCGTCTACTTCGATACCCAGTTTCCGGACAATGGAAATGCCATAAATACGAACAAGCTGCCGAAAAATACGGGAACAGAGCCAGGCTAAACTAATGGTTAATCCTAGGGTGATAAAGGGCTGGGTAAACTTATAAAGTCCAGGGTTATTTTCGAGCCATGCTAGGGAAAAATAAATTAAAATAAAACTTCCTGCGACTCGAAATTCTTTTTTGAGGGGTTCCACAAAATCTTCATACAGACGATTAACTTGTCCAGAAAAGGTGCGGTTAAGGACAAAACGAACAAAGTTAGGGGTAGCTTTACTGATGAGAATCGATCCTAAGACAAATACTAGAAAAACTAGGGGATAGGGAATACTGTATTGATCGAGCAGATTCACGGTTGAATCAGTCAATTGAGTCCAGGCAGAAACATTCATATAGAAATATGGAAATCAGGAATAGGGAATAGGAAAAACCGAGTGTTACCCCGATCGCTCATTTGAAATGGCTGTATCATTATATGGTGATTGGAGAATCAACATAAATATTGGGTTCTTCAATATCAAACTGAACGCCATACTCCTTGAGCTTTACGGTAATATTCTGACGGGCGCGATCGATCATTTGTCGGCGAATGTCCATGGAAGCTTTACCGGAACCGAGGATAAACAGGGTAATTTGGGCTTGGGTTTTAGCCTCTGAACCTCCAGTGTTTAGGGTTCTAAAGGTAACGTTGGTACTGCG
Source organism: Roseofilum capinflatum BLCC-M114 (assembly GCF_030068505.1). Taxonomy (NCBI): domain Bacteria; kingdom Bacillati; phylum Cyanobacteriota; class Cyanophyceae; order Desertifilales; family Desertifilaceae; genus Roseofilum; species Roseofilum capinflatum. Next base: position 10,224 of record NZ_JAQOSO010000015.1, on the reverse strand, counting down.
GGGATTAATGCCAAAAATGTCTTGGGTACTGGCGAGAATGACTTCCCGAATTAGGGCTTGTTCTTGCTCTTCGATGATCTGATAAAAGGTAAGATAGAGTAAAGACATCACCTTTTTGGCTCCGGTGAAGTTTTCAATATTGACTTGAGTGAGGGAGTTGTTGGGAACAATCATGAGAGTTCCTTTGCCAGAGGTGCGAATTTTGGTCGATCGCAGTCCAATGGATTCTACCCGGCCAAATGTGCCATCGGGTAAGCCGATATAGTCATCGACGACAAAGGGGCGATCGATATAAAGAACGATACCGCCTAGAAATTGGCTGAGGGTATTTTGGGCAGCAAAGGCGATCGCCAATCCTCCAACACCTAAACTCGCCAATAATCCGATAACATTCACCTGATGAGTTTGGGCAAAAAGCAGAATTGCCAGAATGATAATCGCAGCATTCACTGTCCATTTACTGACAATCAATAGCTCGCTATTAACTTTGCGTCCACTCTGAAAGGCAGCATCAATTAGATAAACATCAAAGAATTGTTGAAAAATGCGCGAAGCTAATACGCTGGTAGTGACGGTGAGACTTAAGCTCACGATCCTCTCGCCCCAAGGACTGAGAAAATCGAGATCCCATAGAATGAGAGTCAGATCGACGAGAGCGAATAGGAAAACAATGCGAATTAATCCCTTGAATGGAGTAACGGTTTTTTCTAAGATAGTGGCAGCTTGGCTCGGTAGCAGCAATAGGATCGCCCTTAAAATGATTCCAGGGAGGGCGCGTAAGCCCAGAATGATGGAGGCGATCGCCAAGGCAAATAAGCCAATACCCAACCATTGAGTTGGAAAGGTTGCCAGATCGGAAGCAGTATTTTCCATAGGAAATGGGTGGAAAATGGATCGGATAATATCAGGGTTATTATATCGGGTTGTAGCCAGAAGATGAATCATCCCCCAGGAAGAGATGCGATCGCCGCGATCGTACCCATCAATTTGGCCCATAAGACCCCATCTCTGGAATTTGAGTATATTCAATAACTCTTGTTTTGATTAAGAAGTTTGAATATTTTTTTCTTGGGAAAATAGAATGTAAAAAAGACTGGCTCTTGAGAGGGGAAAGACTGACAAGATGTTGAATTCGTTTGCAGCTAAAGATACGATCGCGGCGATCGCTACTGCCATTGTGCCCCAAGCGGGTAGTGTGGGCATTGTGCGACTATCGGGAGCCGAAGCTTTGCAGATCGCCCAATTGCTGTTTGAAGCGCCCGGAAATCAGCCCTGGGAGAGCCATCGCATTCTGTACGGGTATATCTGCGATCCGCACACGGGGGCGACGGTGGATGAGGCTTTGCTGATGATTATGAAAGCGCCGCGCTCCTACACCCGCGAGGATGTGGTGGAGTTCCATTGTCATGGGGGCATCATGGTGGTGCAGCAGGTGCTGACGCTGTGTTTAGAGCAGGGCGCTCGACTGGCACAACCGGGAGAGTTTACCCTGAGAGCGTTTCTGAATGGACGGATTGATTTAACCCAAGCGGAAAGTATCTCAGATCTGGTGGGGGCGCGATCGCCTCAAGCCGCAGAATTAGCCCTAGCGGGAATTCAGGGTAAGTTGGCTTCTCCTATTCGCCATCTGCGTAAAACCTGTGTGGAGCTATTGGCGGAAATTGAAGCAAGGATTGATTTTGAGGACGATCTGCCCCCTCTGGATGAGCCGAAAATTATCACCGAAATTAATCAAGTTTTAGAGCAATTAAACAGCATTTTAGCCACGGCTAATCAGGGGGAATTACTCCGCAGTGGCTTAAAAGTGGCGATCGTCGGTCGTCCGAATGTGGGAAAATCGAGCTTACTCAATGCTTGGAGTCAGAGCGATCGCGCCATTGTTACCGATCTACCCGGCACTACCCGCGATATTGTGGAAACTCAGCTCGTGGTGCGCGGGGTTCCCATTCAAGTATTAGATACCGCAGGCATTCGGGATACGGGCGATCGCGTGGAGAAAATCGGCGTAGAGCGATCGCGCCAAGCCACCCAAAAAGCCGATCTGATCCTCTTTACCCTCGATGCGGCTGCCGGATGGACTGCCGAAGATCGCGCCATTTACGAGCAACTGCCCCCCGAAAAAGTGATTCTAATCCTTAATAAAATTGACTTAGTGGGCGAGTTGCCCTCTGGTTTACCGGGGGATATTGTGGCGATCGTCAAAACCGCAGCCGCCCATAAACAAGGCATTGAAGCCCTAGAAGAAGCCATTCTCAGCGCCGTGAATGGGGGCAACCTACAAGCCGCCAATCTCGATATTGCCATTAACCAACGGCAAACCGCCGCCCTCACCCGCGCCCAAGTTGCCCTAGAGCAAGTGCAAGCCACCATTGCCGAACAGCTCCCCCTCGATTTCTGGACTATTGACTTACGGGGAGCCATTCAAGCCTTGGGAGAAGTCACCGGAGAAGAAGTCACCGAATCCGTACTCGATCGCATCTTTAGCCGCTTTTGTATTGGGAAATAATTTTCCATTCAGTGGATTTAAGTTATATCAAGTCCGGTTAAAGACTTGTCATATCAAGTCCGGTTTCCGCAAGCGGACATGAAAATTTGTTAAGAAGCGGGCAAGATGCCCGCACTCCTCAAATTCTTTGATATGACTGGAGTGGGAGCATCTTGCTCCCTGGATTTTTAATTAGGGAGATTGCTTCACTCCACTGCGTTCCGTTCGCAATGACATTGTGTAACTGATTATCCGGATTTGATACAGCGCTTCGCGCTGTTATGGTGTACAGTCTTAAAGGCTCAAAGCCATGTACTACAACCCTATTCCCTATTCCCTAGCGCGTTCATGTCCGCGAAGCGGAAAGCGCTATATTAATTGGGATGTGGGATCAATGCTCCTGATTTGACCCAAGTTGGGGCAGTACGCAACTGTTCACACTCAGGAATCTTGGATAAATCGGGAGGAGGTAAAGGCGCTGTTAAAGGTTGAGTAATATCGCGCCCGATTAAGCGTTTAGATAAGCGAGCGATTCGAGAGTTTTGACGCATTTGAGCTTCAACCATGCCAAAAATATGCATATCCACATACTCTTGACTGACGGGATCGTATAAATGCTCTTTCATAATTCCTTCGAGTTCAGCTCCCACTTTTTTAAAGATAATATGAACCGAATGATTATAACCATAAGAATGGGCATAAAAACGATGTAAATTGTAGGCATTAAAAACCAAATCAGTCATTAGCAAACAGGCTTCTACACCATGGCTAACAGAGCGATGTTCCGGATCGAAAATTCCGACTAGCAATTCTGCTTTTCGATGTAAAGGGGTATAATCAACAGCCGCAATAATGCCGATCGCCCCATGGGTCTTGTGAATAATCAAGCATTCCAGATCGCTGCTTTGGGCAGAGCTAGAGCGCGATCGCTGAATTAGCTTTTCTCGCACCTGCTCCACGGTTTCTGCGCGATCGTTCAGGCGAAATAAGCGCATAAACTCGTAGCGTGAGTACATTTTTTCCAACAGCAAAGGAGCATCACTGGGTTGGGTTCGCCTCAAAGTCAGAGACCGTCCTTGGTGGAGAATTAGTGATTTAAGATCCATATCAATTAACAATTAACAATTAACAATTAACAATTTTCATGTCGGCGACAGCCGAAACAATTAACAATGGGTGTTGATAAGTAGGGGCGGGTTCACCCAAATCTTCGATGCATAACCATTGATGTTGTAAACCCGCCCTCCATAACATTAATAAACTGTTATAACAAACCCGGATAAAATAAACGATAAAACCAACTGAAATTTTGTTTAATCATCACTTCAAACCGGTTGGGCAGAGGATAGCGAACCAGAGGGCGATCGCCCTCATAAGCTTCTTCACCATACTGACTGAATGAAGCGGGAGACCTGGGTAACAGAGCAGAACTGCCTAAATCAGCCGTAATGGGGGTAAGATCTAGCCATTTGAGTAACTCCGTCAACACCTCTTGAGGATCGCTCATTAAATGCTCGTACACCACATAAAAGAGCCGTTGTTGCAACGTTTCTTCTAAGTCTTGGACTTGCTCCAAGGTATTTAGGAAAGAACCCATCCGACCTGAAGGAGAAAAGAATTGTTTGGCTCGTTCAGTCCGTGAGAGATCGGCGATTTTCTCTGGAAAATCTAACAACAGAGTCTTCTGATGCTGGCGTTCAATGGTGGCATACACTTGTCCTAATTCTCGCACACAGACCACCATTTTACAGTCCGGGTCAAGAAAATGGATTAATTCTAAATGCTGTAACCATTGTGGATGAGCATCGATCGCCCAAGACTCAGAAACCTGGGAGTACCAACCCTTGATAAAACCTTGGATGCCATAGCGCGATCGCTCCATCATCCCCTTCACCTCATCCTGCACCAGGGGAGTCAGTTGGGGATGCTCAGACAGAACAGACCGAAAGTTAACCACCAGATCGCATAAAGGAGATTCTCGGCGATCGCTATACACCTCTGGATGCTGGCTCAAAAGCTGACTGAGAAACCCAGTTCCAGAGCAAGGCAGTCCAGTCAAATAGAGAAAACGGGGATCAGTCATAAGTCAATTAAAAATTAAAAATGGATCTGGGTTGGAGACCAATTGTAGGGTGGGCAGGAGCATAAGCAATATCGCTCAAATTATACTAGAAGACCCTGCCCACCTTACTACTATCCGGAAGAACTAATTCGCTTGCTTTGAGCTATGGAGTAAAATAAATGAGTTGTGCAACAGGAAATGCCCTCTCCCTTTCATGTCCGCAGGAAAATCCCTCTCCCACGGGATTCTTGACTTTTTCCCCCTTCTCCCGCGGGAGAAGGGGGCAGGGGGATGAGGGGCAGCCATTACATAAACTCATTTAGGTTTGCTATAGCTAGTCTAAATAAGTTGTGCAACAGGAAATGCCCTCTCCCTATATCCCTCTCCCACGGGATTCTTGACTTTTTCCCCCTTCTCCCGCGGGAGAAGGGGGTAGGGGGATGAGGGGCAGCCATTACACAACTCATTTAGGTTTGCTATATATACAGGCATCAGGAGGTAAAAACTTGAATTGGGACATTCGTAATATCGAGCAAAAATTTCAGGAAATTCTGAGTGCAACCCCGAAAGAGCCGCAACTGATTTATGAGGGCGATCGCCTAGTAGCCGCCGTGGTAGATAGTCGATTATTTCAAGATTTTTTAACTTGGCAACAGCAGCGCAAAATGTCTTCAATTGCTGATACTTTTGCCGAGTTGCGGAGCTTGTGTGCCGAAGAAGATTATTTCCTGGAAATTCCCCAGCGACAAAATAGAGAGAATTCTTTTAGTGACCCTGGTGATGATGTTTCTATTGGACACGAATATAATCAGTGAATTAACCCGATCTAAGCCCAATCAAAACGTCATAAATTGGTCGGCCAAGCTCTCAGAAATTAGGATTAGTGTAATTACGGTTGACGAAATTTATTATGGTTTGGCTTGGAAACCCAACTCTAGAATTAAAGTTTGGTTTGACACTTTTATCGACTCTAAATGTCTGATTCTTCCAGTAACCCCAACAATTGCTAAGGTTGCTGGACAATTAAGAGGTAGATTGCAGTCTCAGGGAAAACCTAGGACTCAAGCTGATATGATGATTGCGGCTACTGCTCAGATTCATCAATTGACTTTGGTCACCCGCAATACTAGAGACTTTGAAGGATGTGGCATTCGATTCATTAATCCTTTTTTAGCGGAATGAAGCAATCCCAACAATCCCGGTAATCTTAGCGTTAGCGAAGCTTGCGCGAAGCGCGAATGCTTCCCGGAGGTCGCAATGACAACTGTTTAACCGGACTTGATCTTACACGATCGAGAAGCCGGGTTTCTTGAAGAAACCCAGTTCCAGAGCAAGGCAGTCCAGTCAAATAGACAAAACGGAGATCAGTCATGTTGAATGAGAACCTCTAATTTAAGCAACCTGTTGATTGTCTTGGGCAATGAATTCATCGAGGAGTGCAAAGAATTTGTCAAACCCTGCTTTTTCGTCATGGCAAGATAGCATAATCAGCTTCGCCCAACTGGTCACACTAGGAACTCCGAGTTTTTCCTGAAGCCAAGGTTGAAAATTTTGATAGAAATCCTCTTCTGAGGGTTCTAATTCCTGTCCCATTTGCGATCGGGCAAACTCATAACCCACTAAAAACATAAAGAGATCGCTAACTGAAGGACGACCGAGATACATTCCTGGGGCTTCTTTTATTTTGTTTAAAGTGTTAAATAAATTAGCCATTCTCATCTCCTAAATATTCTAATTCATCAATTAAGAATTGACCACTGGGGCACATAAAATCAGCAATCCATTGCGATCTTGGCAAGCCATATTCAGACAAATTATCAAACACCAATCCTAACACCTCTACTCCATAGTGTGTACCATTCTCAGTAATCGATTCATTCATAGTGTAGCGACGACTAATAATAAATATTTCGCTTGGGCGTTTCGTTTGCAATCTCAGGATTTTTCCGGCAATACCCTGTTGTGCCAACCATGCCATCACCGCGATCGCACAGCGATCGCATTCCATCAATGGATAGGTTATGACCATTTTACCAACTTCTTGCCACACCTCCTCTGGTTCCAATTCACTGTACCTCTTAACCTTTATCCCATAAGATTACTGTATCGAGAAGCCGGGTTTCTTGAAGAAACCCGGCTTCTGACTCCCCAGCTATACTCCAAACACCGCCGCCGTTATCCCATCGGCAGAAACCCCCGTCAACGTCACTAACAACTCATTGCTGGCACTGACGCGAATCTGAGTTTCCACGCCCGAACTGCCCGTGACTTGAGTAACCGTTAAATCCCTAAAGGTCAGGGGATTCATCAAGTACAACACATCCTCACCAATGGCGAAATCCGTTATGATATCAGAGCCATGACTGGTTCCCAGGACAAACCGATCCGCCCCTGCACCGCCAGATAAGGTATCATTTCCCAGATCTCCAGAGACCGTATCATTACCTGCGCCGCCAGAAATTTGGTCATTGCCTTGACCGCCGTGGGCCAGGTCATTACCCTCACCTCCCACTACTAAGTCACTTCCCATACCACCGAGCAGGGTATCATTACCCAAGTCACCGCCTAGGGTATCATCCCCCAAATCTCCGCAAACCCAGTCATCATCTTGACCGCCCCGTACCAGATCGTTCCCTTGTCCGGCGTGGATGGTATCCTTTCCGGCATTGCCATGCAGGACATCTTCTCCTTGATTGCCGAGCAGGTAATCCGCACCACCACCCCCAAACGAGGTATCATTGCCTACGCCACCCGTTAGGGTATTAGCGCTCGCATCTCCCAACATCAGGTCGTGGGGAGGGGGGCTGTTGAGGGTGACGGCATAGTTTAAGGTGTTGATTAAGGCTTCTAAGGCTTCCGGGTTAAACAGGGTGGAAGCCTGTACTGGTGTGGACTCTGGCGCTACTGGGTCGGTAAACGGTTGGGTCGAGTTAGTGGCAAATGTGGTATTTTCCGTGAGGACGGAACCATTGATGCTGGCGGCGCTCACTTGGCTGGTGAGAGCTGCACCCGTATTTTCGGCCACTACTTCGCTGAAGGATTTTGTGCCACTGAAGGCAGCAGTTAAATCTTCCGTGACGCTGGTTTGGGACACTTTTTGGGCTTGGAAGAGTTGCTCGGTACTGGTGGCTGTGAGGATTTGCTCGTTGCTGGCAGCGATAACTTGGGCTAGTTGTGCGCTGTTGTTGGTTACTTGGTCTAGGTTTAACTCTTCGTCAAACTCCGTCAGAGTGCTGGCGGTGGTGTTGACCAGGCTTTGAATGGCGCTAGAGTCGCTCAGGTTTACACTACCGGATTGTACAAGCTTGGCCAAGTTAGCTGTCACTTCAGCGTCTAAGGTATTGCCACCGATACCGAGACTCGTCCCTATGGCGTTGCTCACTTGGCTAACTAGAGTTTGCACCGCTACTTGGGCAGCTAAGACCGCTTGCGCTGCGCTCGAACCCCCTTGGGCGATGGGGTCGAAAGTGGAGAGGTCGATATTACTGGGCAGTCCCAGGGCGGTTTTCACCTGAGTTTGTGCTGCTTCTGGGGTGAGTCCGGTATCTACGAGACTCGCGACGAGAGTTGTTAGCGGAGTCACCACAGTGGAACCGGGAACGGCTCGCAATGTGCCGGTAAAGGCTTGGCCGGTGATGGCATCAGTTCCGCCAACCACCACATATTGTCCTTCGTCGGGGTCGAGAGTGCCATTGCCATTGAGGTCGAAGTTGACGGAGATATCCAGGGTGAAATTACCCGCCGCGTCAGTGGTTGCACCGGGTTCGTTGCTGTCTTGGATGCCGTTGAAGTTGGTGTCGAGGAAGGCAGTGGCTCCAGAGATGGGGCCGTCTTGGGCGTTGGCTTGGATAGTTTGGGCAATGGCTTCGGGGGTCACCGTTAAGGTAAAAAAATCCTACCTCTCCTTCTTCAAACGTGGGATCTACTGCTAGAAATATAATCTCGTGAGTTCCCACTGCTGCCTGGGTTGGCGTAGCACTGAACGTACTGCCATTCAAATTTAGCCATTCCGGTCTATGATCGCCCGCAAAGCTGTAGTATGTTATCGGATCGCCGTCAGGATCGCTGAAAAAGGAAGACACATCTAAACTGAACTCACTCCCTTGAGCTACGGTTTGGTCAGGAATGGGCTGAATCAGAACCACAGGGTCGTTGACGTTATTGACAGTTACCTTAAACGTCTGACGAGTGGTTAGCTCACCATCACTAGCCGCTATAGTTAGCTCATGCTCTCCCACTTGGTCATTGCTGGCTATACCGGAGATAATCCAACTGTTTTTATCGAACACCCACCCACTGGGTAAGCCCTCGGCACTGTAGGTTAACTGCTCTCCCTCCGGATCGCTGAAATATGAGTTAAGATCGCCAAGATCCGACTCAAAACCACTAAAATCTAACCAAAAAGTGCCAGTCTGCCATTCAGGAGAGCCTTGCTGTATAGTCTGGTCAGGAATTTCCTTGATTACAATGGGAGCATCATTGATTTCATTTACAGTTAATACAAAACTTCCTTGCACTCCTGCCCAGTCCGGATCGAATGCTGTTACTGTAATAATGTTATATCCCACTGCTGCCTGGGTTGGCGTAGCACTGAACGTACTGCCATTGAAATTTAGCCATTCCGGTCTATGATCGCCCGCAAAGCTGTAGTATGTTATCGGATCGCCGTCAGGATCTCTGAAAAAGGAAGACACATCTAAACTGAACTCACTCCCTTCATCTACGGTTTGGTTAGGGATGTCTTGAATCAGAACCACAGGATCGTTGACGTTCTGATTTACAGTTAACTTAAACGTATCCTCAACGGTTTCCTGACTATCATCAGCCGTTACCTTAATCTCCAGCGCTCCCACACCTGTGGCTGTCCCGCTAAACTGACTGCCATTGAAGTTCAACCAACTGGGTAAGGCTGCACCATTGGCTAAAGTAGCACTATAGGTTAACTCATCTCCATCAGCATCACTGAAATTTGCGGCAATATCAAGGGTAAATTGATGGTCTTCATCTACAGTTTGGTCAGCTATCTGAGTCTGGACAACTGGTGCATTATTCGTCGCCACTTCCGTAATGCCCAAACTATAAGCCGTCGTCGCATCCGGAGTCGCACCCACCGTCGTGTCATCCACCTCCACCGTCACGTCATAACTAGACTGGGTGGCAAAATCTAGAACTGTCCCCGCTTTCAAATAGAGTTCAGAACCACTAATTTCAAAGCTACCGGCATCCGCACCACTTAAACTGAGGTTGTTGGTTCCCAGTCCATCATCGGTGATGGCAATATCTGCCACTTTTATCGCGCTAGTGGTATCGGTGTCTTCGGCTAAACTGGCTGTGGCGTTATTTAGGTCTACTGCCGTCGGTGCAGCATTCGTCGCCACTTCCGTAATGCCCAAACTATAAGCCGTTGTCGCATCAGGAGTCGCACCCACCGTCGTGTCATCCACCTCCACCGTCACGTCATAACTAGACTGGGTGGCAAAATCTAGAACTGTCCCCGCTTTCAAATAGAGTTCAGAACCACTAATTTCAAAGCTACCGGCATCCGCACCACTTAAACTGAGGGTGTTGGTTCCCTCTCCATCATCAGTAATGGCAATATCAGCCACTTTTATGGCGCTAGTAGTGTTGGTGTCTTCGGGTAAACTGATGGTGGAATTGTTCAGATTGACCGCAGTCG
>NZ_JAQOSO010000014.1 GCF_030068505.1 Roseofilum capinflatum BLCC-M114 | reverse complement strand
CGGGAAAAGTTCACTTTTCTTTTAAAGATTGCCCCGGACTTTGAAAACCCCCTGCGGTATGCCAACCGCTGTCGAAGTTTGACTCTTAGTGAAGAGAAGAAGTGCTGAAACCCTAAAAAGAGGGGCCAGTAAATTACTGGCTCCTCTTCTGAATTAAATCCTTAATAACTCAATGAGTTAAGGGTACTAAACCCTTGCTAAAGCTTCCAAATCATCGGGCGATAAACCTCCACATCCTCCATCAATGCCGCTAAATATTCCCGTGCTTGTAGTTCCAAACAACGGCGCAAAGTCACCTGATATCCAGTATGGGGATGGGTTACCTGAGAGAGCAACTTCTCTTCCCAATGCTTAAGGAACTTCCGCAAAGAAGTTGGATGTAAGAAAACGCCGCCATGATCATCAGGGGGAGTGAAGTCTGACTCAGTGAAGATTTTAGAATTAATCAAATAACACACCAAGGAATCAACCACTTGAGCGCGAAACTCTTCCATCAAATCCGACACCAAAGCAGGATGATAATTGCGAGAGACATGCAAATTCCCAAAGTGGGTGTGTAGTCCCAATCCTTGGACAGATGACCCGACATTATGAAATAGTAGAGTATAGCCCAAACTCAATAAACTATTGACCGGATCGGTAGGAGGTCGCTTAGTGCGCTTCTCAAACGTAAAGGGGCCAAGAAAAAGTCGATTTTTTTTCTCATCTCACCTCCAAAATGACGCGATCGACAGCCTTCAAACCCTTACCCAGAAGGCCATCTGAGGGGGTCTACGACAGAATGCGGGTTTTGGCGATCGCCTGTCCCCCTCAGATGCTTATCAGAGAATAATAAGTTATAAGTTTAGATTATCACTTTATCTCAACAGCAAATTGATATTATAGTAAAAAGATTGTGGATAAATAAAAACGCATTATGTTTTGGGCAGATAAGATCGCAAAAGATGCACAAGGCGAACAAATTGTCAACGACTCAAAAACCCCATCCGGTCGCGTTCACGTCGGCTCGCTACGGGGAGTCGTTATACATGATGTCATCTATCGTGCCTTAAAACATGCCCAAAAACCCGTCAAATTCCTCTATGGTGTCGATGATTATGATGCCCTAGATACGGTTCCCCACTATCTCAACCCAGAGCAATTTAACCCCTATCTCGGCTATCCCCTCTGTAACGTTCCCTCCCCAGAAGAAACCGCCAGCGACTACGCCAAATATTTCATGGGCGAATTTCTACAAGTCTTTGACTATTTAGGCGTAAAACCACAAATTTACTATCTGCGCGACCTCTATCGCACCGGACAACTTAACCCTTATATTGACACCTTCTTAAACAACGCCCACTTAATTCGCCAAGCCTACGAACAAGTCAGCAAAGCCAAACGACCCGATGATTGGTATCCCTTCCAAGTTGTTTGTGAAAACTGCGGTAAAATCGCCACCACCGTCGTCACCGACTACAACGGCGAACAAGTCTTTTACACCTGCAAACCCGATAGCACCGACTGGGTAGAAGGATGCGGTCATTCCGGTTGGGTTTCTCCCTTTGACGGCAACGGAAAATTACCCTGGAAAGTCGAATGGGTCGCCAAATGGGATCTGTTAGGAATCACCATTGAATTAGCCGGAAAAGACCATTCCCAAAAAGGCGGCTCCCGTGATGTAGCCAATGCCATTTGCCGGAAAGTGCTGAAAAAACAACCCCCTTTCCATTCTCCCTATGAATTCATTCTAGTCAATGGCACGAAAATGAGTTCCTCCAAAGGAGTCGGTTCCAGTGCCAGAGACATGGCCGACTTATTACCGGCTGAACTGCTGCGATTTCTGATGTTAAGAACTCCCCCCAAAACCGTAATTAATTTTGCGCCCAATTACGAAACAACAACTCGCCTATTCCGAGATTATGATACCTTGATTGGCAAATATCAAGAAGGGCAAAGTTCTGGGGAAGAAGAGGAACTCTCCAAGGACTTAATGCCCCTTTTGTATGCCCAATTAGAGAGTGAAATTGAACCCTATCAACCCTTCGAGCTAAGTACCTTAATTTCCCTGTTGCAAATTCCTGGTTTAGATATTGAACAGGAAATTCAAAAACGGATGCCTCCCCTAACCGATAGAGATTGGCAAGAGATTCAAAAACGGATTGCTGTAGGTAAGAAGTGGCTCGAAGATTATGCCGATGAAGAAGAAAAGTTAGTCATTTATTGGGATCAGATTCCCGAAGGAGCCAGTCAATTATCTGACGAGCAAAAGACCTATCTTAAACAATTGGTGTCCAATCTGGAAAAAACTGAAAATTGGGAAGGAGAGGAGTTGCAAACCCTAATTTTCTCCACCACTAAGGAGTTATCGATTAAACCCAATGTGGCTTTTCCAGCCATTTACCAATCATTCCTAGGTAAAGAACGGGGGCCAAAAGCAGGCGGGTTATTATCCTATTTAGACCGTACGTTTGTAGTCGAGCGCTTAAACGCTGTAATTGCCCTGGGCTAGTGCCCTGACCTGACATCATGTATAATAGGGGGCGAATGGGACTGTAGCTCAGTTGGATAGAGCGAGCGCCTCCTAAGCGCTAGGCCATGGGTTCGAGACCCGTCAGTCCCGCTTAGTTATATCAAGTCCGATTAAACCGCTATGATTACAAATCATCGCTAAATCACCCGATTTCGACTCTCACCCTTAAGAAATGCGGCAATATTTTGTTCCACTTCCGCGACTAACCGCGCTCTTGATTCTTTAGAAATCCAGGCAATATGAGGGGTAATGAACAATCTATCTTTGTTTTGAATCTGAAAAAGAGGATTACTTTCTTCTGGAGGCTCTTTTGCCAATACATCTAAACCTGCGGCAGCAATTTCGCCATGCTCCAAGGCTGATGCTAACGCCGCTTCATTGACAATTCCTCCCCGACTGACATTGAGTAGAATGGCTTGAGAAGACATTTGTTGAAGTTGCGGTTCATCAATGAGATTAGCTGTTTTTTCGTTTAATGGCGCATGAATAGAAACAATCTGCGATTGTTGCAACAATTGCTCTAAACTGACGCATTCAAAAGGTTGTTCGCAGTTTTGCCCACTGGTGGAAAAATAGGAAACCTGACAGCCAAAAGCTTGGGCAATATCAGCAACTTTGCGGCCAATGGTTCCCATACCGATAATCCCCCACTGTTTCCCCGCCAGCTCAAAAAAGGATTCTCCTAGATGGTTAAAGGTGGGACTTTCGCACCATTGGCGGCTGCGGGTATAATCGTCGAAATAACGGGAATGGTGGGAGAGATAAAAAAGCATCGCAAAAGTATGATCCACCACACTATTGGTAGAGTAACCCACGGCATTAGTTACAGTAATTCCCCGTTCCCTTGCACATGGGATATCGATAATATTGTATCCAGTCGCAGCCACACAAATCAGTTTGAGACTATTGGTCGTTTCCAGAATGGGACGATTAATGGCGACTTTATTGGTGATGATAATTTCAGCACTTTGAATTCGGGTCGGAACCTCTTCGGCTTGAGTCGTTGGGAAGCTTTCGACCGTTCCAAATTTTTCTAATCCGCTTAGGTTTACGTCACCCAGGGTAGCTGCATCTAAAATAACGATTTTCATGGGTAGTCAATCTTGGTCACAAGTTCAGGCTGTCAGTTGCTGGGTTTTCGGGGAGGCAAGAAACAAGAGCGATTGGTCACCAGTGAGAGAACTTAATTCCCTGAGAACTCTTACTTAACCCCCCCAAGGCAGCGATGTTTACTTCCATTGGATGTTTGATGTCCTCCCTCGCCTCGAACTGCTGCGACTGAGTGGTATTAACTTCAACGATATTGATTATTTTATTTTTTCCAGCTATCATTTACCCTTTCAGATTCAAACCCTATCCCAATTAGGCATTCCCGAACATAAAATCATCACCAATCGTGAATTTACCCATATTATAGCAGACAACCTCATCGTTCCCTCCTGGCCCAGTCAGCCAGGAGAAATGCCTAAATGGGTCTGTCAATTCCTAAGAAACACTTTTTTACCAGCAAATAATTCTCAGCCATCAGATGCTCCCCAAAAACTCTATATTAGTCGCGCAAAATCCAGACACCGAAAAGTAATTAACGAAGATCAATTAGTAGAAAAATTAGAAAAAATTGGCTTTCAATCAGTTATACTAGAAACAAAGTCAATGGAAGAACAAGCCCAGCTTTTTGCTTCGGCTCATCAAATTGTTGCTCCTCACGGAGCCGGACTCAGTAACTTAGTGTTCTGTTCGCCCGGTACTCAAGTGATTGAGTTTTTTTCTCCCAACTATGTAGAAACCCACTACTGGGTTCTGAGTAATGAAATTGATCTAGATTATCATTATTTGATGGGAGAAGGGAAACAACCCAAGGAATATGAAGATCTGCACTGGATCTGGGATAATGTAAATCTTAAGATGGATGAAGTTTTTCAGTTGATAAATCTACCTCAGAAGTTGTAACTAGAGTTCTATAAATTATGATATCTAAAGATTCCAAAGATAAACTAAAAAGAATTGCAAAGTATGACTTAACTTTATGGTCTAAAGTGGTCATGTTGAAAGAATGCTTTAACTTCATTGAATCTCTTGATCCTTCTACATTAAATGCTTTAGAAATATCAGGAAATACTTTAGAAGATATAACATTCAAATCTTATACAAAATTTGACTATCCTGAATATGACATTTGTAAAGATTGTTTAGACAAACGCTTCGATTTAATTATGGCCGATCAAGTATTTGAACATTTACTGTGGCCTTACAGAGCAGGGGGTTTTCAAAGTCCGGGGCAATCTTTAAAAGAAAAGTGAACTTTTCCC
>NZ_JAQOSO010000013.1 GCF_030068505.1 Roseofilum capinflatum BLCC-M114 | reverse complement strand
ACCCTAAAAAAGCCGTCCTAAAAGGACGGGGCTTTAAACCCAAATTTTGGGTAAAGTAATGAGTAATGAGCAAGAAAGTGTCTCGTCCCCGACTTAATCTCACTCACAGGGATTGCATCGCTTACCATCACAGCATACTATTGAGAGTGAACTAGCTTAAGAATACAACAGTATAAAGGTCTCCTTTTGGAATGATACCGCTACAATTGAGGCTGAAAAACTTTCTGAGTTATCAGGAAACGAGCCTAGATTTTAGTCAAATCCATACCGCTTGCATTTCTGGGGTGAATGGGGCGGGAAAATCGTCTTTACTGGAGGCGATCGCCTGGTGTCTGTGGGGAAAAAGTCGTGTGAATACGGAAGATGACTTGATCCACTACGGAGCGGCGGAAGTTCGGGTGATGTTTAGCCTCATTCAGCATCAGCAAACGTTCCGCGTCATTCGTACCCGTCAACGGGGACACAGTACAAGCCTAGAATTTCAGGTGCAAACGGAAAGCGGGTTTCGTTCTTTGACGAGTCGCAATACTCGCCAAACTCAACAGCTTATTATTCAGAGTCTCAAACTCGATTATCACACTTTTATTAATTCGGCCTATTTGCGCCAAGGGCGAGCGGATGAGTTTATGCTCAAAGGGGCGATGGAGCGTAAGCAGATTTTGGCGCGGTTATTGAATTTAGATCAATACGATCGGTTAAGCGATCGCGCCAAAGAAATTGCGGCGGGACATAAGACGACGGTGGGAGTTTTGCAACCCCAACTTCAGGCGATCGAAAGCCAGCTTACCACAGAAGAGGCGATCGCCCAGGAACTGCAAGAGATCGAGCAACATCTGCACCAACTCCAAGATACCCAAGCCAGAGCGAAACAACAACTGGGCAGTTGGCAAACTCTCCAGCACCAGCAACAAACCCTACATCAACAACTTGAGTGGCATCAAAGCCAACAAGAAAGCTTAGAGCGTGATCGCCAGCGCTTGCATCAGGAGCGAGAAAGCGCCAACAGCCAAAAAGAGCAGCTCGAAAGCCTCTTGGCACAAGAAACTGCCATTACCAGCGCTTACCAAAATTTCCAGAACCTACAAACCCAAGAAGCCCAACTTGCGGCCCAATTTAGCACTTATCAAACCACCCAAGACCAGCTTAAGTCTCTGCGTCAAACCCAAAATGAGCAACAACAAGCTTTAGAGGATCAACTGCGTCTGATTCAAATTCAGCTCGATCATCTGCACACCCAAGAGCAAGAACTGCAAGTGATACTCGATCGCCAACCAGAAATAGAAGCGGCTCAAGTTAAACTCCAACAAGCCCGCGATCGCCTCAATTCCCTAGATCGACTTCAATTACAAGTCTCTCCCCTGCTCCACCATCGCCAAAATCTGCAAAGTAAACTCGATCAAGCCACAGCTCGCTGTCGAGCCAAACTCGAAGAATTACAAGCCACCTGGCAACAACTGCAAACCGAACAAGCCGAAACCCCCTTATTAGAACAAGCTGCCGAAGATTTAGCCGGACAAATTGCCCAATTAGAGAAAAAACGTATTTATCAACAGCGTGTCTTAGAAAAAGGGCAAGAACGGCGTAATATGATGGAACGCTTGCAAGCCCAACAGCGCAGCTACGAAAGTCAACTGGATGCCATTAGTCAAAAATTACAATTGCTCAAACAGCGATCTAGCCCCGAAAACGGCGACGATCGGATTTATCCTCCTTGTCCCTTATGCGATCGCCCCCTGGATGAACACCACTGGCACTTAGTGCAAGAAAAGCACACTTCTGAACAACAACAAATTCTCAATCAAATTTGGGTCATTCGGGAACAGCTTGCCACCTCTGAACTAGAAATTAAAGTTTTCCGTCAAGAATATCGGGATTTAGACCGCGAACTAGCTGGGCTGAGTCCCGCCCTAGAAAAGCGAGGGCAACTGAAAGCTGTCTTAGATGTCACCGGGAAAAAATTGGAACGTCTGCAACAGTTGCGAACGGAAATTCTGGAATTAGAAGATGCTTTGCAAACCGGCAGCTATGCCCAAGATCTCTATGCTGAACTCCAGACCATGGATCAGCGCCTTCAGAAACTCAACTATGATGAAAAAGACCATGTTCTCGCCAGAGGGCAAGTAGAAAAATGGCGGTGGGTTGATATTAAACGAGGGGAAATTAAATCGGCTCTCAAACAGCAACGAAAACTACAACAAGACCGTCCCGAATTAGAAGCCCAATACCAACAACTGAGCCGCCGTTTAGATCAATTACAAACTACGTCTACCCTACAGCGTCAAATTCAAACCTTAGAGCGTCAATTAGCCGAAATGGGTTACGATCCAGAAGCTCATCAAACGCTGCTTAATCGCTTAAGAGAGGCGCAAAGTGCCCAATTTCGTTATCAGCAATTGGAACAAGCTCAAGAACAGTATCCCCAAGTTAATCAGACCTGTCTAGAGTTAGACCGTCGCTTAGACGATCATCAACAACGGGCCCAGGAATTAGAAGAAAGTTTAGCTAAGTTGAATCAAATTTTGCTGCAAAATCCCGATGCTACGCCTCAAGTTAAGGCCTTAGAACGCCAAATTCAGGAAGGTCAACAGCAGCGAGAAGAACTGCTCTCTCGTCAAGGCAGATTGCAACAACAGCAACAACATTTCAAAAGTCTTAATCAGCAATATCAAAAAATTAAGCAACAATTGGAAACTGCCCAGAGGAACTATCGCGTTTACACGGAATTAACCCATGCATTTGGTAGAAAAGGGATTCAATCTCTGATGATTGAGAATATTTTGCCGGAGTTAGAGGCGCAAACCAATCGGGTATTAGCGCGGCTCAGTTCCCATCAGTTGCATGTGCAGTTTATTACCCAAAAATCCCAGAAAACGAAGAAGGATAAATGGGTGGAAACCTTGGATATTTTAATTGCCGATTCCCAGGGAACTCGCCCCTATGAAACCTATTCCGGTGGCGAAACCTTTCGGGTGAACTTTGCCATCCGTTTAGCCTTAGCCAAACTCTTAGCGCAGCAGTCGGGGACAGCCCTGCAAATGCTGATTATTGATGAAGGATTTGGTACACAAGATGAGGAAGGATGCGATCGCCTGATCGCGGCGATTAATGCCATTTCCCCTGAATTCGCCTGTATCCTCACCATTACCCACCTGAAATTCTTTAAAGAAGCCTTTCCCGTGCGGATTGAAGTCACCAAAACGGCTACAGGTTCCCAATTGTCTGTAATGCACTAATGATGGACTTCAGACAGCCCTTGGTGCTATTCGATCGCAGCAGGTTTCTGGAAGCGGTGGTTGATACCCGATGCCTTCACCTGCTCTTTGGTGAAAAAATCGCTAGTGCTACCATCGGAGAGCCGAATTCTCATGCGAGGGGGGCGATCGCTTGCGGGAAGATAAAATTCCGCATAGGCGGTACACTCCCCCATGAGGGAAGATCGATCTTCTGAAGCAAACTCAAAGTCCACTTCCTCAATCACAGTCATGGCGATCGGATCGTTGTACTCATTGTCGATCCAAACCATCCGACCCACCTGCAATCTTGCATCACGGCTGTTACAATCACTGATTTCTAATTCACTCACGAGGGTGATAGGAATCAGATGCCGACCCTTACAGGAGGCGATCGCCATTAAAAGCAATAGGGCTGCAATCCGCCAAAACATGGAGTTTTCCTTCAGTTGCTTCTCTTACACACACCATATCCCTTTTCTGTCCAACTGGGAAATTCTAAGGAATTTCCATCGTTAAAGCCCGCGATGATCGCGAACGCTGCTATGGGGTACATTTTGATTCTACGCTAGTTTACTGCCAATTGTCCCAATCCTCATTCAGGATTGAGGTATTGGGAAACGCGATGGGATTGCCTTGATTCACTAACCGTTGTTGCAATACTTCTAACTGAGGTTCCGGTGCGGGTAAATTATCGACTAATTCATAGGGCATAATCTCATTTTCTAGGGCAAAAATTACTGTATTTCCGGCGGCTGCACCCACTGACCATTCAAAGGAATGCACCCGATAAGCGGCGGCGGCAATATGGCTGGCGGCAATACTTTTTCCGGCAATTAAAAGGTTATCTAATTGTTGAGGAATCATCGCTCGTAGGGGAATTTGGAAGGGGTAAGCCGTGCCTGCGCCTCGGCGTTCTCCTTCGCGCTCGGTGTTTCCGGGTTTTTCCGGAGGACTTTCGGTCATGCAGGGGTGAAAGTCGATCGCATAATGACCGATGCCGACAGAATCGGGAAAGATGGTGGAGCGGGTGCGACGTTGGGGAGAACTGGGTAAGGAATCAGACTGCAAGACCTCGATCGCCTCTAATCCGGCGATCGCCGCTCGAAAGGCTCTGTATTCGTCTGGCGGTAGCGCTTGTTGGTAATAGTCATCTGTATATCCCTGGCGCGAAATATCGATTTCCCAGATGGTAAAGCCATCGGGATGGGCCCAACTGGGACGACCGATAATCCGTCTGCCTTCGCGCATATAGGGGTATTTCGAGAGTCCGTGAGCGGTTCCCATGGGCGAGTCTAACCCGGATAAAAAGCGATAATTGGGATGGAGTTCTTTAAATCCATCTCCCAATTGAGAGTCCGTGGTTCCCGCTACTAACCAGTAATAAAATCCCAAGGCATGTTCTTCCGCCTTCCGTAAGGCATCCACCCGCAAGCCTCCCAACCATCCCCCAGGCTGCAATTGACCCATGGCTTGCAGTTGGTTGGCGGTATAAATAAAGTTATCGACGGAAGTTCCTGGACGGTAATCATTGCCCCATGTCCAGTTTTGCATGGCGATATCGCCAGGGGTGGGTTTAGTAAAGCCAATGCCGCCAAACCGGGTACTTTCTCCGGTTTGCGGACTCCAAATCCGCCGATAGGTAAACACCAGATCGAAGCTGGCTAGGCGCTCTAATTCGTAGCTATAGTAAGGGGCATATTGGGGATAAAATTCTGGCATCACCTGGGGTTGGGGTTCGCTGGTGGCTTCCATGGCGAAGGTGTAGGTAAAGCCTTGGGTACAGTAAGGATCGCCGGTTGCACTGGCTGAAGAGGGTTCTAGAGGCGATCGCCGATCGATACCCAAACGATGAGGAATATTGGTGAGTCCAATCAATTCCCCGGTTTCCGTCGCGTCTATGATATACCAGGGTTTATCCTGGGGTGAAATGAAGCGGATAATACTTTTGGTTAGATACTGGGAATCATCGTAAGTATAAGCATCTTCTAGAGTTTGGGAGAGAAACCGCGTATTCAGGGGAGGAGCGCCGGGTGCAGCTTGGTGTTGGATGGCGATCGCCCCTTCAATCAGCGTGCGATCGGCATTATAATCAAGGTCTTTCACCACCGTATTCAGATACCAATGGAGCCTCCCTTTTCCCCGTTTTGCCGCCGCTTCGAGCATCTCCATGAGGATCAGATGACCATCTTTAGGGAGGAAACAGGAGACACTCACCCAACAGTCCCCTGGATTTAGCTTGCCATAGCGACGGAAGATGCGATCGCGCAACTCCAAATAGCCGCGAGAATAAAACAATTGCGCTCTCTGCGTCGTTCTCTCATCCAAAGCCGAAGTCCCCTGGGAAGAAATTTGACCCCCCACCCAGTCCGTCAACTCCGTCAGACAAACCGTTTTACCTCCCAGCAGAGCCTCATAAGCCGTAGCTGTTCCCGCCAGTCCACCCCCCACCACCAGCAGATCGCAGGCGACGGTTCGATCCGCTTCCGGAGTCGCCAGTGCCGCACTCGACGAGAAGCCAGTAATGATTAAAGTACAGAGTAATCCTAAGTATTGTTTCATCTCCTGTCACCTCAAAAAGTTCAGAGAACCATGGACATTATAAGAGACAGGCTGAAACCATGATCGGTAGATAAAGACTTGTTGATGAAAATCTCCACCATACAGATCGACACAACAGCATTCACATCGACAGGGACACCCAAATATTGCTCTGTGTAGACTACACAGAGCTAAACAAAAATATTCACATACATGGGGATACCCAAATACTGGCTTGTGTAGCTGTGTACTGCTCAAATATAAATAAGGAGGCAATTCTATCTCCTTTGATTGTTGAAGTTGAAAAAAAGGACTTCTTGATGAAAACAGAATCATTTCAAGTGTTGCAAGTATTTGGACTGGAGTACCCTAACTACAAAATTCTTGTTCAGGATAAAAATAAAAATCGTTATATTGTCTGGTATTACGATCGTCTTTCTATCAATATTGGGCAAGAAGTTTTAATTGATTTCAAGTCCGATAACTGGTTGACAATTAACAACCCCAAGAATGGGAATAAATCTTCTATCTCCAAGGTCAGTAAAGTCAATTAACTTGCTGTTTTATAAGTCTTTGACTTAACTTTCCTCTACCCCTCTTGTGTTACTTGAGGGGTATGATAGTTTTATGGTAAGTGACCCCATCCGCTAACATGACATAAAATTGCCTCTAGAGACCTCTTGCTATAACTATACCTTCATTACACCTTCATCCTATGACTTTCCTCATCGCCGATCCTCGCCAAAATCAAGTTCCTTTGCAACTGTGGCAACCCTCTAGCTGGGAAAAGTACGAAGCCTGGCGCGATCGCGACTGCTCAGAACGAATCAAGTTATACTACTACCAACATCAACTCTTAGTCGAAATGGGTTCAGAAGGCATTAACCACTCTAATATTGGCGATTTATTTGCCATCCTCTTTTTTATCTGGTTCAGTCAAAAATCTTCCCAAATCTCCAATTCATTTGGAGGGTGTTTATTAGAAAAAAACAATCAAAGTTCGGCTGCACCCGATCTAGTCCTTTATATTGGAGATGATTATCCCACCTGGAATCCTGGCGAAAAACGCTATATTGATTTAGATCGCTGGCGCGTCCCCGATCTAGTGGGTGAAATTTCCGATACTACCCTATCGAGCGATTTAGATGAGAAAAAACATTTATATGCTTCTCTAGGTATCCCTGAATATTGGGTGATTGATGTCAGAGGACGGCGAGTGTTTGCCTTCGAGCTACAAGAGAATAACCAATATAAAGAATGTACAACTTCTCAAGGTTTATCGGGTTTACCCATCGCACTTCTGGAACAAACCCTTGTCCGTCTACAAGAAGCTAGTAATATCACCGTTGCCAATTGGTTTTCTGAGCAGATTAAATCTCTCGATATTGGCGAGCATGAATAAAATACAGAACCCGCTTTTTCCTATTACCCTTTTGCCGTCGAAGCGCTATAGCTAGTCTAAATGAGCTGTGCAACAGGAAATGCCCTCTCCCTTTCATGTCCGAAGGAAAATCCCTCTCCCGTGGGAGAGGGACTTTTCCCCCTTCTCCCTTCGACTTCGCTCCCTTCGGCTACGCTCCCTTCGACTTCGCTCCCTTCGGCTACGCTCCCTTCGACTTCGCTCCCTTCGACTTCGCTCAGGGCAAGCAGGGCAAGCAGGGCAGCGCCTGCGGGAGAAGGGGGCAGGGGGATGAGGGGCAGCCATTACATAACTCATTTAGGTTTGCTATATATCATTTTTAGACGGTCTCAAAGCAGTGATGATTGAGTCAATATATGAACTCAACTCTAAAGCACTTTCTTCAGGTAAATGATGATGATTTCTTATGAATTCCATTGCCTCAACATACCAGAGGGGAGAAATTTGTGAAGACTCAGGTGGTAAAGAAGAGATTGATTTGAATATTTCGGTTAGAGGTTCATACTCTAGAATCGTATCACTACCTGCAACAAGAGAGTAGGTGAGTAAGCGGATGAGCATTGCGATATCTTCCTGAAAAGAATGAGATTCCATTTCAGGCAAAGAATCAAATAGAAAACTGGAGGCTTTAGCAGCATCAGGGAACTTGGTGAAGACAAATTCAGCAGTATCCTGAGTGAGAAGATCAGCATTCTTGCTTAGAGATTCAGCCGCATCAAGACAGACTAGAGCTTTCCGTAAGGAATTTGAGACACTCTCAATATCTGAACGGGAAGGAAAACGACTTGAATTATCTGCTGCAACATCAGAAAGGGATACTTGACGTGCCATAGTAGTAAGTTCTTGAGAAAAGGGATAGAGTTAAGTCTCTATTGAATGCTAACTCCTTTATTATAGTAGCCTACGGTCAGTAGGATAGTAGAGCAGGTAGAGCATGTGGCTTAGAGGGGTTGGGTATGAACAGTTTTAGGGGGTTTTGGAATAAAGATGCGGAAAGGCAGCTATATATAGATCAGTATGAAGAGTTGAAAAATACAATAGATTCTAGAGCTATTGTATTATCCAAGTCTAGATATGAAGATCGATGGGGACTGATACACAAAGTGCTTGGATTAACAGCAACCATTTCTTCTGCTCTTTGTGCAATTTTTACCCTATCTGACAACCAAAACATTGTTCTGGGTTTATCGATTACTTCATTTACCTCTGCCGCTTGCTTGACATTCCTGAATCCATCCAAGCGTGAGGCTAAATGGAGAAGTATTAAAAGTTATTGCTCTATTCTCCAGCTTGAAATTAATGAAGAACGTCGAGTTTTCTATAGTTTCAATTCATCTGAGCCTGAAAAGATACAAAAGCTTAAGGATATCACTCAAAAGCTGATAGCATTTGAGGAAAAGCTTCGAGATACTTTAAGTTCCGGAAATTAAATTTTATTGAGTATAATATTATACATTTTTAGGTTTTTATCCCTCAATCCTAAAAATCTCCCCCCAAGAGTCTTGGAGGGAGATTAAGACTGATTGTCTACCAACTAAGAAGCTCATCCAAACCAGGGGTTCTAGCTGTAAGAACCGATATGATGCTCATAGTTAACCCGGAAAGTGGGTTGAATTTTACCTTGAATGCGGCTCCAGCATTTTCCAGCATCAGCAGTTAAGCCGACTTCTGTGGCTAAACGGCCGAGCATGGCTTGTTGACGGGTTTTGATGCTGCGATCGCGGGAAATCATCAAAGCACGTGCTTTTTCAGTCACTGATTCAGCCACCGATGCTACAGCAGCAACCACTGGGGTAACCGGTGCAACTTCTGGAACCGCTTGGGGTGCTTTCGCTTCGCTGCCGACATGATAGCTCAGTCCGCGATATTTCAGATCCAAGTTGGCTTGCATGACGGGTGCTTTCTTGATGTTGCGGAACCGCCATTCTAAACCGCGATAGGTTCCACCAACTTTTTCTTCTCCCATTTCGACAACGGGGGCATTATATTCGTAAGTAAGTCCGCGATAACGAAGTTCCATAGCTTTCGCCTCCTAAGATAATCAAACTCGCTTTGTTTCATCGTTAATAGAGGCGCGTTCCTTCAGGATTTCTCCTTACTTCCGTCTTACTCGACTCCACTCGAAGTGAATTAAGATGAACGATTTATCCTTGCTTTTCTATCTTTCTGTAGTGTACGATACGGTTTTGGTGACTGTCCAGTGATATAAACAAAACTTTACAATTTTGCAGTAAAGGGAAACTCAGCACAGGACTGCCAGCGTTGGCCGTTATGGTGTAGGAGCGTCAGACTAGAAGCTGTGAAGGTTCCCTGGAAAGGGCGATGCTCAAACTGGGGCCAGGCCAGGCGAAAGTTTTTGGGGGTTAAGTCCCGAAAGGCAACCGTAACATGGGGGGTAAAGGCTCGATGGTGGGGGCGCTGAATTTCTGGGAGGGTGGTTTGCAGATGCTCGATCAAAGCCGGTTGTAGGGCCATCAGTTCAGGCGTTTTGACTACATGAACGTAAATGACTCTGGGAGGAAAGGCCGCGAACCCGTCAAGTTGGATGGGGATGGGGGAATGATATCCCACAAACTCCGCTAAGGACTCTTCCACCTGTTGGATATTATCGGGTTCCCACTCAAAGGGCGGTTGCAGGGTAATATGGGCAGGAGCATTAAACGCCTTACGACTCTGGTAGCGATCGCCAAACTCCTGCTTGATCTGCTCCACCTGTTCCTGAAGCCCAGACGGAACCACAAGGGCCACAAAAAAACGCTGTATTGTCCTATTCATCGCTAGAATAAAAAAATTACCCAAATCATAACCCTTCTTCGATCATGCCTTGGTTTGCCAAAATCGAATCCGGAATTGTTGATAAAGCCACCTTCGATCAATATGTTCCTGCCCATAAAGCCTATGTGCAAGGCCTAGTAGATAAAGGACATAAAGCACGGAGTGGGTATTGGAACAGACGAGGCGGTGGCATGTTAATATTTGAAGCCCCATCTTGGGAAGAAGCCGAGGCGATCGTCAACCAAGATCCCTTAATCCTTAATCATTGTGTTACTTACGATCTCTATGAATGGTGTATTGTCGTTGAATGAAGAGAAGATATAGCAAACCTAAATGAGTTGTCAACGATTCCCCCTCATCCCCCAACCCCTTCTCCCGCAGGCGCTGTCCTGAGCGAAGTCGAAGGGAGCGTAGCCGAAGGGAGCGAAGTCGAAGGGAGAAGGGGAGAAAACAAAAGTCCCTCTCCCTTGGGAGAGGGATTTAGGGAGAGGGCAAAATCTTGTAGGAAAATAGTAATTGAGGAAAAACCATGGCTAAAACCGGCAGTGGACATAAAATTTTAAGTGATAACCGAAAAGCGCGATACTTATATGAAATCCTAGAAACCTATGAAGCTGGGGTTGAACTGCGGGGAACCGAAGTCAAATCGATTCGCGAAGGACGGGCTAATCTGCGAGATGGCTATGTGTTAATTCGTAACGAAGAAGCCGTCTTATTGAATGTGCATATTTCCCCCCATAAAACCACGGGGAATTACTTTAATCATGACCCCTTACGCACGCGCCGGTTATTGTTACACAAAGACGAAATCCGCAAACTCATTGGTAAAGTGGAACAGAAAGGTTTAACCTTAATCCCCCTGAAACTCTATTTAAAAAACGGATGGGTGAAAGTGGCAGTCGGCTTAGGACGAGGCAAAAAACTCCATGACAAGCGCGAAGATATTAAACGCCGTGACGATCAACGGCAAATTCAACGAGCTATGAAAAATTTTTAGTGCATCCATGACCATTGAAACCCATATTCCTTTATTAGAATCCATTCTTGGAGAATGGAAATCGGCGATCGGCAGTCAATACGAGTCATATAAAAACCATGTCTATCGAGTGCTAAATTTCTGCTTTATTTTTCATAATTGCCAAGATGACGATCGCGAAAAGTTAATCATTGCTGGGTGTTTCCACGATCTCGGCATTTGGCCGAATGATACCGTGGACTATTTACCCCCATCCATTGAACTGGCGAAAACTTACCTCAAAACTCAAGGAAAGGAAGAATGGACTACAGAAATCACCATGATGATTGACTTGCACCACAAATTTACCTCTGTGCGGAACTGTGAGTACCCCTTAGTAGAAGTATTTAGGAAAGGAGATTGGGTGGATGTGTCTCAGGGGTGGCGATCGTTTGGATTACACAGAATTTATATTCAAGAAGTCTTGAAAACTTTTCCTAATCTGGGATTTCATGCTAACTTACTGCGCTTAAGTCAAGCAGAATTTAAGAAAAACCCCTTTAACCCATTACCAATGATGAAGTGGTAGAAACCAATGTCCACAAGCTATATTTCCATTAGTTCGGTTCAATTGGTGAGTTCATCCCTACTCATTCTGATTAATATGGGATTATCGGTTTATTTGCGCTTAGGATTAGAGAAAACGTTGGCGATCGCCACAATTCGCATGGTCGTGCAATTATTGCTCATTGGATATGTGCTAAATTGGCTGTTTTCTTTATCGAATCCGATCGCCATTTTGCTGCTGGCAGTCCTAATGACCAGTATCGCCGGAATGTCTGGGGTTAACCGCACTTCAAGGCGCTTTGTAGGGATCTATTGGCGCTCTTTCCTCTCCATTTTAGTGGCGGCCTTCTTCATCACCCAATTTTCTGTCCTGGCTGTAATTCAAGTCGATCCCTGGTATAATCCCCAATATTTAATCCCTCTGTTGGGTATGATTCTAGGAAATGCCTTAAATGGGGTCTCCCTAGGATTAGAGCAGTTTATGGAGAGTTTAGTCACCAATCAGGGCAAAATTGAAACCCTCCTGAGCCTAGGAGCAACCCGATGGGAAGCCACCCATGGGGAAGTTAAACAAGCCATCCGTCGGGGGATGATTCCAACTATTAACTCAATGATGGTGATGGGACTGGTGAGTTTACCGGGGATGATGACCGGTCAAATCTTGGCCGGAGCCAGCCCTTTAGATGCGGTGCGCTATCAAATTATCATTGTGTTTGCGATCGCCTCTGGAACTGCATTAGGAACCCTCGGTGTCGTCCTCCTCGCTTGGCAAGCGCTGCTCAGTCCCTCCCACCAGCTCAGATTAGACCAATTAACCAAAATCAAACTCTAAACTTACCCATTACTCATTACTCATTCAAGCCATGACTCAAAACCGCGAACCCTTGAAAAGCCTTATTCTTTACAACCTCTTCAAGTGGTCTGTGGTCAGTCCCATGCTGCATGTGTATTTTCAAGGTCAGATTTACGGTGCTGAAAACGTCCCCCAAGAGGGGCCATTAGTGGTAGTCAGTAACCATGCCAGTCATTTCGATCCGCCCATTGTCTCGAACTGTGTACGGCGACCGGTCGCGTTTATGGCCAAAGAAGAATTATTTAAGGTTCCAGTATTAAAACAGGCTATTTCCTTATACGGAGCCTATCCTGTTGAACGAGCATCTGCCGATCGCAGCGCCATTCGCAATGCCCTATCCGCTTTAGAACAAGGCTGGGCAACCGGCTTATTTTTACAAGGCACGCGCACCAAAGATGGGCGTATTACCTCCCCCAAATTGGGCGCAGCTATGATCGCCGCCAAAGCTCAAGCTCCGTTATTACCCGTGAGCTTATGGGGTACAGAAAAAATCCTGGTTAAAGAGACTCCGATCCCCCGTGCTGTCCCGGTAACTGTCCGTATTGGCTCCTTAATCGATCCGCCAAAAAACACCAAACGGGATGAGTTAGAGCCGGTAACCGAAGCCTGTAAAGATGCCATCCATGCACTACATGACTTGGGACGGTAGAATAGGCAGGTGCAAAATTACAGTTGACAACCTCAAACATGGAAGACATTCGGGAGCGCCTTACCCAAGAAGTGGATCGGGCACAATGGCAGTGGCTCAAACCCCATATTGCTAGGGATAATGTGGTGGTGGTGAATCAAGGATTGAATTTAGTCGATGTGGGAGTGGCGATCGCTACCGATGAAGTCACCTCTGTACAACACTGGATCAGCGAACAACTGATTACTAAACCCACCCTGGAACAATTAAACCATTGGGAGCGTAGCGAAGAGCAACAGTTTGAGGCTCTCATTGTCCAACCCTATGTTTTGGTGCAAGAAGCCTAAACTCTATGGGGTTAGTGGCGATCGCCAATCCAATCAACCGATTTCCCCATGGTGAAAGGTATCAGAAATTTTTGTACAGTTTATTCAAAAAGCCCAGAGCAGGACATGAAAATTGCAATTATTGGATGTGGCTATGTGGGAAGCGCCTGTAGTCGGTATTGGAGCAATCAAGGGCATCAGGTGACGGTGACGACGACAACACCGGAACGGGTGCAGGATTTGCAGCAAATTGCCCATCAGGTGATGGTTTTACCAGGAAGCGATCGCTCCCAACTCCAGAACCTCATCCAAGACCAGGATGTTATTCTCCTCAGCGTAGGAGCAAAACGCACCAACCGCACCCCAGAGGGTTATCGGGAGACTTACTTACAAACGGCTCAAAATCTGGTTTCTGCCCTAGAGACTGCGCCCCAGGTGCAACAAATCATTTATACCAGTAGTTATCAGGTGTATGGCGATCGCCAAGGGAACAGCGCCGACGAAACCACCCCAGTAGCTCCCGTTTCTGAGAACGGAGAAATTTTAGCCGAAACCGAGCGAGTTCTCCTCAGTGCCCAAACACCAGAACGTAAGGTTTGTATTTTGCGCTTGGGGGGAATTTACGGCCCCAATCGGGAATTAATTAAAATTTATCGCACCCTGGCAGGAACCGCACGCCCTGGAACCGGACAAGAGGCTACCAATTGGATTCACTTAGAGGATATTCTGGGGGCGATCGCCCACAGTTGCCAGAACGGATTAGACGGCATCTATAATTTAGTCGATGATGCCCATTTAACCCGCCAAGACTTCCTCGATCGCCTCTTGAGCGTACATGACTATCCTGCCGTGACCTGGGATGCCAACTTACCCGACCCCAGACCCTATAATGTTTGGGTGTCGAATCAGAAAATTAAGGATACTGGGTATCAGTTCCAGTATGGCGATCGCCAGTTCAAGTAATTCTCAAAGGCTCCTCCGTCTCAAGAGCTGAAAATCCAAGTTAATAGTGCTGATAAGCCAGTGATTTTGTCTCCCCTAGGTGGCGTGCAAATGACTTGTTTATTGATGTCGGTTCAAATTCGGAGTTAACATAGATGGCGATCGCTCCATTCCTCTGTCTGATTCAGGGCGATCGCCCCACTCTCCCCATATGACCATTCAACCATCGCGCAGGCTAATCATACTGGCCAAAGCCTTTGCGGGTGGTGTTGGGGTCGATCAGTTGCCGCTCCATCACCTCGACTACCCCTTCATTCTCAAACTCGTCTACCAACTCAAACACAATCACATTAGAGGGGTTCCCATGGGCATCCCTAAAAATGGGGTTACCCTTACGCTGGTTTACATCCAGTTCATCAAAATAGCGGGCATTAACTTCATTACCAAAGCCCAGAATAATGATCTTAAAAATTCGTTGATCGTCAATGCGGCTGCACATCTCCTTAACCAAGTCTTCAAAGGCAGGAGAATCATCAAATTGACCATCAATATAGATGACAAACATTGCCCCTCTAGCAGTACCCGCTTCTACCTCTTGGGCAGTAATTTTTTCTCGTTCCCCCAACCACTCCTGATAGCATTCGCGTAGAGTGGGCGTAACATTAGCATTGCCTTTGGGCGCATTTTCTGGGAAAAAACTATCGGCTTGGGCTGGACTGTCAATTTGATAGCGATTGCCCCGATAACGATTGACGTTGTAGGGCATCATGATAATTTGGTCACAAATCTTTTGACCGTTTTCGTCATAGTTCAAAATATCATTGATATCGCCCATGCACTGTTCTTGCAACCGTTCCCAGCGACTGGTTATTCCCCCATCATTACGGAGCAGGGAACCGCTCTGATCGATGAGCATAAAGGTATCTCGGTCAACAATTTTGTTTAAATCTTCCATTTCAACTCCTTGCTCTTTCAGATGTTGCTCC
Organism: Roseofilum capinflatum BLCC-M114; assembly: GCF_030068505.1. Classification (NCBI taxonomy): domain Bacteria; kingdom Bacillati; phylum Cyanobacteriota; class Cyanophyceae; order Desertifilales; family Desertifilaceae; genus Roseofilum; species Roseofilum capinflatum. The sequence continues at coordinate 57,192 of NZ_JAQOSO010000013.1, read as the reverse complement.
TTCCTCTCAACCCATGCTAAATCAAACACGGACTGATAGATTTGATTTGTAATCCTTAATTCACAATCTCCATGAACCTCTTTAACCACTAAGCCAGATGTCAATAAATCCCACTGGGGATCGGTTCCCCAAAAGTGAACGGGTTGTTCTTGGAGTAACTGACGATACAGAGAAAGTGCTGCTAACTTTACTCTGCCCAACTGCTCGTCCCGATCTCCTGATGGCCGATTGAACCAATAGTCAATCGTTTGCAGGTGGTTCTGTTTGTCCTGCTGTCGCCAGTTAGCAATAATCTGTTCTTTCACCACCTGCTCAACCAACTGGGCTGGTTCTCTCTCTGTTCCTTGTGTCGCAGCATTCCTCACTTCTTGGCATAGCCGTTGGGTGAGGAACGGCTGACCCCCTGTCCACTGTAAAATATCGGCCATGACCGTTCCTGGATTGGGGCATACATTTCGGAACCCTTCCAGGAGGGGTTCGCAGTCCCCAGTTAACCCCGTGAGTGTCAGGGATGTGCCCACATTCCAGACTGTGGTTGTACTCGATTTCAACAGATCACTCGGTTTAGCCACCCCCACCAAAACAAAAGCCAGTTTGTCCAGACCAGAGTCCTGTTCCTCTACCAAGGAACGCAAGACTCCCATTACCCCATCTTGTACGCCCCACTGCACCAGATTTTGGATTTCATCCAAAAACACAACCAACTTAGAAGCCAAGTTGGGTAGCACGCAATCTTTCAGAAACTCCAGAAAGCGGTTGGAAGGTTGAACAAGATTGTTTTGCTGCCAAAATTGGTCAAGTTGCGTTAACAAAGTAGAGTCTTCTAATTTTTGACAAATGCGCCGCAGCAGGTTGAACCACAGAGCTGATTCTGAATCTACAGTTCCCAATCCTTGCAAATTAATCGTAACGCAGATGGCTGTCTCCTCTGCGGTGAGGCGATGGGCTGTGCGAGTCATGAGACTGGTTTTCCCCATCTGCCGGGGGGCAAGGATAGCACAGACGCGGTGACGGCGATCAGAGGACTTCAGGACTTCATAGAGTTCTTGGTCGATGGGACGCTCCACATAGGTACTTGCGTCTGGTTCAAGTCCTCCTCCTTCAGTTGCATAGAAATTGTAATTAACCATCTTTCTCCTTAGCCAATTGCCGATTTTTTATTGATCTCCCTAAATCCGTATTAGAAACGGGGACTTTTCTTACCTTGGGATTTGTGGCGATAAAACTTTGCCGAAATACTGCCGATAGAGTTCAATTACTTCTGTTTTTCCGGCTTCAAATTGAATCAACCCAGCCTGCTCTAGCTGAAACTTAGCATATTCATCTCGGCAGTCTTCTCCCTTGAGGATGGTTTGGAAACAAGTCAGCAATGGACTCGGCTTTTCCGGTTGTAGAAGCTGCATTTTCTCGAAAAGATGATTGCGGAAAAAATCTGACCCCAATCTCGGCCCGCCTAAATCGGCAATGGTTAGGGTTTTTGAGCCAGAGAGATAAAATAGAGCTTCTTGAATCAGTGCCGGATGTCCCCCCACCCACTTCATAAGTTCCTGGGTTTTGCTTGAGTTCCAATCCGGCAACTGATAATGGCCAGCCAGTTCAGTCACCTCGGACTCAGTGAGTTCTGAAAGGTTAATCTCAAGACCCACATTGTAGAAGACAGAACCAACAATGCCATGGGTGGGATAGGGTTCGGTGGAATAGGCAACCACGATATTGGGCCAAATGATTGGCCCTTGGCCCACATTCTTCATTTTCTCCTCATTCCAGGTGCGAAGAATATTACAAAAATCGTTTTGGGTGGAAGGATGACCTATCACTTTGTCTAATCCATCAATTAAAAGGGTGGCAGGGGTAGGAAGTTGACTAAACACATGGTCAGCCAGGTAGGTTTCGCAATTGAGACCGGAGGCAATATCATCGCGCCAAAGGGTTTTCAAATCGGGTAATTCTCGATTACGGAGATAGGGCCGAAAGGTAGTGGTAATGACATTGGTGAATTCATACAGCAGTTTCGATAAATCCTCAAAAGCATTAGGGGAAAACGCACTGCTACTCAGATTGACATATCCAACACAATGCCCCTGTTCTCGCTCTAGCCACTCCCGTAAACCTGCCAAGGAGGTTGATTTCCCACTGTGCCGGATGCCCTTGAGCCGGAGGAATATCCGGGAAGTGCGCGGGATTTGAAACGCTTGCTGACAAGCACGGTCTGCCTCCCGCTCCAGACGGAAGAGAGAATTCAAGGGCAACACTCCAACTAAGGGACTCATAGGCCGCTCATTCAATGCCTGATATGGCGGTTGATACCCACTCAGGGTAATTGTCGTTTTGCTGTAACGTCCCTTACCTTCAACCTCCACATCAATCAAGCCCTCGTCCTTGAACTTCTCTAACCTGCGCTTCAAGGTAGCAGGGGAGACATGGAACTCCTCTGCTAATTCACGTTGACTGACCTCCGTGAGCGTGCCGCCAGCTTGTTGCAGCCGTTGCTCTAGCTCGCGCCAGTCTTTCCGCTCTTCGGGACTCAGGTTATCGAGGGGAGTGGGCATAGACCCTTGAGGATAGTCATCGGTTTACAGTTCTAGTATACTCCCAACATAAAACCTAATGCTTCATAATGTTTCATTCCTTGACGCATTGAAACGTTGATGCTAAATTTGGGGTGGATACAGGAAAGCCGCCCTACATCTGGTTAGGACGTAGAGGCGGCTTTCAAAACGTATCTCAAAGATCTATCTTAAGGATACACCAATGAACAAAGAATCTAAAGCCCTCTACCAGGAGAGGGTGGGTAGTCCCATTGAAAATCTGCCCCAAGAGCTTGTTGTATCGCCTAGCTTTGATCCACAACACCGGCTGACCGTTATGGATTCGGAGATCGCGGCATTTGTGCCAGTTAAAGGGCACAAATTGATGCAGGACTGGGTGAGAAAGAGTTGTTCGGGGGGTTCGGAACTTCCAATAACGGGAATTTGGGGAAATACACCTGCTGAGAGTAATCGCTTAATGATGGTTTTCGGGACTTATGACGAGATTGAGATGCTCGCTGGCCCATCATTGGTTTATGAATTGATGGGTACAAACCGTCAAAAGAGCCAGATCCTGGTTGACCAAAGTAGTTTTGGCCCCTTTGTAGCCGAAACTATCCGTATTGGACTCGTTTTGAATCAGCAAGCAATGCTGATTGCCATCCATCTGCCCCCAAAGCCTAAACTCCGTTTTACTCTTTGGCTGCGCTAATGCTTGCAAGGAGCTGAGATTATTCAGCTCCTGTTTCATGAACCATACTATATCAACGGAGAAAAGCCATGTACCCTCATCCTGACTATGATCGCGATCATCGCCACCTCATCCGCACCAACCACGACGAGGCGATCGACCTTACCACAGGCGAGAAATACCGCTTACAGAAAGTGAGTGACACTGACTTTGGTGCAGGAGCCATGTTTGGCCTCACGATCGCCGTTATCCTGTTGCTCCTTTTAGCCTAAGATAGCATACCTAACTCCAGCCGCTCACGGTAAAATCGAAGGGCAAAATTACCACTGAGGACGATTCTATGGCAGTCCGCCAACGACGCTACAGCAAAGAAGAATTAGCCCGACGTGGGCAAGAACTCTATGAATCTGGCATTCGGCAGCAAGTCGAAGCCGGAAATGAGGGCAAAATCGTGGCGATCGACATTGAAACCGGAGCCTTCGAGGTCGATGAGAATGTCATTCCCGCAACCCATCGCCTCTTCGAGCAATATCCCGATGCCCAACCTTGGGTAATTAGAATCGGACATCGCGCCGTCGATCATTTTGGGGCACGGAGTCTAAAGCAAAATCTATGATGCAGGGGGTCGTGAATTTACGTCGTGAAGCAACACTTACTGTTGTTGTCGGTATCTCGAATCGACAGATGCAAACTATCGATACAGTAATTGATACAGGATTTAGTGGGTTTCTGTCTCTATCATCTGCAATCATCACTACCCTTAATTTACCTTGGATTGCTTCCGATATCGTCACCTTGGGCGATGGCAGTGAAACTTTGTTCGACTTATACACCGCGCTCGTGATTTGGGATGGGCAGTACCGCGAAATTTATATTGCAGAGTCGGAAACGGAACCCCTGCTGGGCATGGCGCTACTCTATGGTTATCGATTGCAGGTTGATACTGTTGAGGGTGGTATCGTTAAGATAGAAGCTTTGTAATCTCAAGATAGGACACCTACCCCAGCGATCACTCCAACCCCCCATCGGCCACCATAATTGGCGATACTATAGAAATGCTGTTGAGAAGTGAAATATCCTATGACTACTCGGCTAGAAGTTGAATCAGCTATTAAGCAATTGCCAGAGAGTGAAGTTCGTCATCTGGCAAAGTGGCTGCAAGAATATCTTGATGAGATGTGGGATCGGCAAATTGAAACAGATTTAGCATCAGGAAAATTAGATCGCCTCATTGCTCAAGCCGAAAAAGATATCGCCGCAAACAACGTGAGGGATCTAGATGAAATCCTTGGCGACAGCTAATTTCTGGAAAGCCTATGCCCAATTGCCACCTGAAGATTCAAAGGTGACGATTATTATTGGATTAGGATCGGAGATCATGATGAATATGAGAGTTTTTTGAATTAACTTGTTGTGACCAACCAGCTCCGGTCTTCAGCGATCGCCACGATCGCTCACGGTAAAATGGAAGGGCAAAATTATCACTGAGGACGATTCTATGGCAGTCCGCCAACGACGCTACAGCAAAGAAGAATTAGCCCGACGTGGGCAAGAACTCTATGAATCTGGCATTCGGCAGCAAGTCGAAGCCGGAAATGAGGGCAAAATCGTGGCGATCGACATTGAAACCGGAGCCTTCGAGGTCGATGAGAATGTCATTCCCGCAACCCATCGCCTCTTCGAGCAATACAGCACTTCGCGCTGTTATGGTGTACAGTCTTAAAGGCTCAAAGCCATGTACCACAACCCTATTGCCTATTGCCTATTACCTATTCCCTATTACCTATTACCTAATGAAACTAATTACTGCTAATCTTCGCTATGACAAACCCGATCCAGGGGATGCCAATTGGCAGGTGAGACGGGAAGCCATAGCCGGATGGATCGGCCAAGAACAACCCGATATTCTCGGAACCCAAGAATGTTTAGCCCATCAAATGCTTGACCTCCATCGTCGCTTACCCAACTATCAGAGTATTGGGTGCGATCGCCACGGCAATGGGAGAGGAGAATACTGTGCCATCTTCTATCATGCCCAGCGCCTCAAGTGTCTGGAATCGGGCGAATTTTGGTTAAGTGAAACGCCAGAAACTCCCGGCAGTATTACCCCCTCCTGGGGCAATCATCAAGCTCGATTTGTTACCTGGGGCAAGTTTGTCACCCCCGAAAATCAACTCATAATCGTTTGGAATACCCACCTCGACTATAACAGCGCCCTAGCCAGAGACTTGAGCGCCCAACTGATTTTAAGTCAACTGCATCAATGGGGCGATCTCAACTCCTATCGGTTTCTCATGGGAGATTTTAATGCTTCTCCCCACAGTCAACCCAGACAAATTTTAGCCCAAGGATCGAGCGAGGAACTGCCTTGGTTGGATGCCTTAGCAGAAATTCCCCCAGAAGAGCAAAACACCTATCATGAATTCACCGGTCAAGCATGGGATGCCGTTGATACCATTTACGTTGATGCTCGCTGCTCCCTTCTATCGGCCAAAGTCGAGCGATCGCCATGGGAAGGGGTGTTGATCTCCGATCACTTTCCCGTCGTTGCCCAAGTGTTACTCAGATAACGGTAAGTTGCCGTAAAATGGAGCATCATTCATAATAACCCCTAGGGTCTGACCCTAATCTGAATGGATGTAAACCCTATTTAACTGCTTTAATATGATGAAATTTTCCTACTTCGTTGGTGGTGTCATGGGTTTGGCGATCGCCACCTCATTCGGTGCTTCCGCTCAAGGCTGCTTCCTGAGCAAGTCTGCTGGTGAAGGCCTGGGCGGAAATAAGGCTCCCAATACCTATATCAGTGATGTGTCTCATCCCCATACCCATGACGGCGTTAACCCTCTGGCTGTAGCCGCCGGTTTAGCCGGTATTGGTGGAATCGGTGCGGCTGGCCTGATGATGAAAGGCAAAGCTGCTGCTCAAGCCACTGCTCAAGTAGCTGAAACCGCAGAATTCGACTATGAAGTAGAAACTGTGGTTACCGATGTAACTGCTGAAGTTAATACAGAGACGGAAGCAGGCGATCGCACCCCAACCTCTGTGGGCTAATATTCAGAGTAGTAGGGTGGTGCAATGCCCCCCTACTCAATCGGGCATTAATTATTAAGTATTAATTATTTTGACTTCTCAGCCCATTTCTCCACGGCAAACCCTCAGTCAATGGCTGGGTATCGAGACTCTACTCGGAAAAATTTTCAACCTCAGCATCATCACCCTAGTCCTGATCTCTGCGGCCATTTTCGTCATTCAAACCTACGATCTCCCCCCCGATCTCCATCGAGTCTTAGATCTAGCCAACACCTGGATTTTAATCAGTTTTATTATAGAATACCTCTTGCGCTTCTGGTGTGCCGAAAACAAACTCGATTATTTCTTAAGTATTTATTCTATCATCGATCTATTTATCTTTATTCCCTTTATTTTCAGTCTATTCGGCCTCGAAATCGGAATCTCCGAAAACTTAATCTGGTTTCGGATCTTCCATCTGCTTCGCTATCTACGGGCCAAAACTTTCCTCGGAATCATTAAATCAGAAGACTACCTAATTGTTAGCCGCATAGTTTTCACCCTATTTTCGATCATTTTCGTCTATTCAGGCTTAATTTACCAAATTGAACATGCCATCAATTCCCAAGCCTTTCGCCATTTTTTCGACGCTCTTTACTTTTGCATCGTCACCATGACCACCGTCGGATTTGGGGATATTACTCCCCTTTCCGAAGCGGGACGTTGGATCACCTTAGCCATGATTTTAACCGGAATTGCCTTAATTCCTTGGCAAGTGGGTAATTTAATCAAACACTTTATTCAAGACTCGCAAAAAGTGCGGGTTGAATGTCGAAACTGCGGTTTATTGTTGCACGATCCAGACGCTAAATTTTGTAAGCACTGTGGCTGTAGTTTAAGTGAGAGGTTAGAGACCTCCAACCGAGTCACCCAGGGATAGCTATAGCTTACCTCTCCTGGGTCTCTAAACCCACTTCACGGCGAAAGCGGAGCAACTCCAAGGAGCGATCGCCATAAACCCCCTCAATTTGTTCTTCACAGCAGTCTATAGCAAAATCATTCAACTCATTAGGTTCAATCCCAAACATCCGTTCATAGACATCCGGTTGCACCCGACAGAATGAAGGACGATCTGGATAAATGGTACATTCTTTGGTTAAATGGTCGAAGTGGACGCACCAGCCATCAGGGCCCACCAAACTGTAGTAGAGGTCTAACTCACTAGGGGATAGGTATTGGTCTAGATCCGGTCTCTCGTCTGGATCGAGGTGGCAGCACGCACCACAGTGTTTAATACAACGCCAAGTTGCCATAAAGCTACTCCGTAAGCTGGATTGGGGAATTGGGCTACACTTTATTGAGTTTTGTTAACTTCCTTAAAACCTGGGGTCAATCCCCATGTAGAATCAGAAGTTGCATTCTATTTATTAAATTGCATCAACTCCTAGGGTTGAGAGTGGAGGAGACATGGATTTTATCACGAATTTGTTCACCGGCATCGATTGGATACTCATAGCCCAGCTATTAATGCTAACATTAGTAGTGGTAGCTGGCCCAGCCGTTATCTTTGTTCTATTTTTGCGAGGTGGCGACCTCTAGTTTATCGTTCACTCCTTACGCACTAAAGCCCGATGTAGTCGGGCTTTTTTTCAATTAAAGGGAGGCACAAGCCTTGAGAGTTGATTGCTCTTTTTGTCCCACCTTAACGACGTTTCAACCGGGTGAACCAACCCGAAAAATTTTTCGGTATGCTATAGCGCTGTAAATCGGCTGTGGTAATTTGTTCAATAGTGGTGAGGGCATTGGGATTTACCAACCCCACAGTTTTTAAGACCAACTCTCGCTTACGGGCTGGGATGATACAGAAGACAATCCGCACTTCTCCTTTATCTCCCTGGGCATTGAGAACCGTAGCTTGTAACCCTAACTTGTGTAATGCATCCGCCACAGGAGGGGAATCAATGGGGGCAATCACCCGCAGAAGATTGTCGCCTAGAGCCAACCATTGCTCAATGGTCGAACCCACAAATGTACCCATGGCATAGCCCCCCGCAAAAGCGACAAACTGACTCGGATTCTGGAGACTCGTCAGCACTTTGGCGGTAGCAATTAGCCAGAGGAGAGATTCTAGAAAACTCAAGGCAGCCGCGACCAACCGATATCCTCGAACCAGCATACTAATTCTGAGCGTTCCCAAGGAAACATCTCCTAATCGCATGGTGAAGATGAACAGGATTTCTGGCCAATTTTCAAGCAACATAAACTAGGTCTTCCGGTAAAACTCGATGAGAAAATTGGGGGATGAGGGTTGCCCACACATCAGTCCACTTTCAAGTGTCTATTTTCCATTGCTGATTCTCAACTGTCTACTCTCTCGTGTGACTGACCAGAGACTTAGAGAGGAAAGATTCGGCTAATGATCCCCGATTGCTATAAACTGTGGAATTGGAGAACATCAATAAATAGATGGAATAAATGGATATTGGTCAGAAGGTAAAAGTAAAGGGTTTAATCGATCGCATCCCTGCTAATCTGGTAGATAAAATCAAGCAGAACCCTGTAGGGACAATCACCGGCTATAAAATGGTCGATGGGTCGGGGGTCGGTTTTGTGGTTGACTTTGGTCAATTTTCTACCTGGTTCTTTGAAGAAGAGCTAGTGGCGGTTTAAGACGACTCCATCGATAACCAACAGTGACCATTGGCTTGGCCGTTGGTCACTGGGAACCGATGAAAACGCTAAACTGGGACAACAGCGTGATTGTGAAGGGTGAATAACAGACATGGCTCTGATTCTGACATTTTTGGGTAAGGGTGGCACGGGTAAAACAACCCTAGCCATTGCTACAGCTAAACAAATGGCCAGTGCGGGAAAACGGGTGCTGTTGGCCCTGTCTGAACCGCCTGCGGTGATTGGGTTAATGTTGGGCCAACCCGTGGAGGGGACTCCTGCGCCCATTGAACCGAATTTGGAGGCGGTTAACCTCCGGAGTGCTGCTTTATTAGAGCGCAGTTGGGAAGATGTGAAGCAACTGGAAGCGCGGTATTTGCAGAAGCCGTTTTTTAAGGAAGTCTTTGGTCAAGAGCTGGGAGTATTGCCGGGGATGGATGGAGCGCTGGCTCTGTATGCTCTGCGGGATTATGACCAAAACGGAAAATATGATGTGATTGTTTATGATGGAGACGGCGATCGCGAAACTCTGAGAATGTTGGGAACGCCGGAAATTATGAGTTGGTATATCCGTCGGTTCCGGGATGTGATCGTCAAGTCGGATGTGGGCCAAGCCCTCTCGCCGTTTTTGGGCCCCATTAGTAGCGCCATTTTGAATGTAGACCTGTCTAAGGATAATTTTGCCGCTCCCACCCAAGATGCTAACTCAACCTTGGATGAAGGCAAAGCAGCAGTTGCCGATCCCAATCGGGTGGCAGCCTACTTAGTAACCACTGGAGATAAAACTGCCCTGGCTAAGGCGATGAATTTATGGGGCAGTGCCCAACAAGTGGGGGTAACTGTAGGAGGGGTAATTTTGAATAAGTCGGTGCTTCCGGATACCCAGGCAGCAGAGACGGCTAATAGCTTTCAAGAACTATATGATACCTTCGATCATGAGGAGATGGACGTGAGTACCGCCACTGCTCAATTTGAACCTTTGGGGATCAGTATTGTCCCCTTTGATCGGAGTAAAAATTGGCAAGTCTTGCAAAAGGCGCTACCGGACTTTACTCAGGCAGACCAAGCGCCGAAAGCGATCGCCATTGATGTGGGTCAAAAGACTGTGAGTTTATTTTTACCCGGATTTGATAAGAAACAGGTTAAACTCACCCAATACGGGCCAGAAATCACCATTGAAGCTGGAGACCAACGGCGCAATATCTTATTGCCTCCTCCCCTGAGCGGCCAACCGGTGAAAGGCGCTAAGTTCCAGGATCGGTATTTAAGGATTTCATTTTAATCATTAGTATGGGAAGTTTAGGAGCGTAGGATATTTGGATTTATGAGCAACGACGATACCGCAGCCAAGCCCACTTCGTCCCGAAGACGGCGACGGGGAAACAGCGCTCAAACCCGGCAAATGCTAGGGATGAAGGGTGCAGAGACCAAAGAAACCAATATTTGGAAGATTCGCCTCCAGTTGATGAAACCCATTACTTGGATTCCTCTGATTTGGGGGGTGCTGTGTGGGGCGGTTTCTTCTGGGGGGTTTACCTGGACTTTCGAGAATGTGTTGATGGCGGCTGCTTGTATGCTGCTGTCGGGGCCCTTGATGGTGGGCTATACCCAAACCATGAATGATTATTACGACGCGGAAATTGATGCCATTAATGAACCCTATCGACCGATTCCCTCTGGAGCCATTTCTACAGACCAGGTAGAGGCTCAGATTTGGATTTTATTATTGTCCGGGGTGTTCCTGGCCTATGGCTTGGATATTTGGGCGGGGCATCAGGTGAAGGTGATTACGGCGATCGCTGTTTTTGGTAGCTATATTTCTTATATCTATTCTGCTCCCCCCCTGAAACTCAAGCAAAATGGTTGGCTCGGTAACTATGCCTTGGGTGCAAGTTATATCGCCTTTCCCTGGTGGGCCGGTCATGCTCTGTTTGGACAAATGAACTGGACGATCGCCATTTTGACCCTATTTTACAGCCTTTCGGGATTGGGGATTGCGATCGTTAACGACTTCAAGAGCGTCGAAGGAGATACCAAACTCGGCTTAAAATCCCTTCCCGTCATGTTCGGAGTAGGAACAGCCGCCTGGATTTGCGTGCTAATGATTGATGTCTTCCAAGCCGGAGTTGCCGCCTATCTCATCAGCATTCACGAAAATTTCTATGCCACCATTCTCCTCCTCTTCGTCATTCCCCAAATCACCTTCCAAGATATGTATTTCCTCCGAAATCCCCTAGAAAACGATGTCAAATACCAAGCCAGCGCCCAACCATTCCTCGTTCTCGGAATGTTAGTGACCGCCATGGCTTTAGGCCACGCAGGCATATAATCAGCAACTACATCGTAGGGTGGGCAGGATATGGCAGGAGAAATGGCATAACCCTCTTCTGCCCACCCTACCTACTCGGCTGTCTTCTTGTTAGCTTCCCCAGAATCCAAATGATTCCTAAATTTGACCATAATGGTAATCTGCCTCCTGGTGTATATGTTTGCGAATGGGAAGAATTTAAACAGAGGTTTGGGACTAACTTTCTTAGATCTCGTATGATTCAAGGATTAGAGTTAGCCATGGGTGAACTTAAAGCTGCTGGATGCCGAACCATTTATATTAACGGCAGTTTTGTTACCAACGAACCTCAACCCGGTGATTTTGATGCTTGTTACGACCTAGAAACTTTAAATATCGATGATCTGAGAGCGAATGCCCCTCAGTTACTGAATTTTTATGACCGCAATGCCCAAAAAGCAAAATATAAAGGTGAACTATTTCCCTGTAGCCAACCCGTAGGAAACTATGGCAATAGCTCTTTAGATTTTTTTCAACAGGATAGACAAGGTAATGCCAAAGGCATTATTGCTATTGACTTAATGAGGTGGGAGCCATGATTAAAAACCAACAAGAGTATGAAATCACTCAAGAATGGATTGACAAATTACAAAAATCTATTGCTGATTTGGAATGCTCAACCGAGCTTAAAATGCATAACCCACAAAAGTGGCAACTGAATCAAGAAGCATTACACTATCAAGTAGAACAACTGCAATCAGAAATTGCTGAATACGAAAGCTTAACCTATGCTCACCCTCATCAACCCATTCAGGTAACTGTGGAGAGTTTAACCAAACTTCCCGATGTTCTAATCAAAGCCCGAATTGCTGCCCAATTAACTCAGGAAGAACTCGCCAGCCTTTTAAACATTGAACCAGAACGAATTTATGACAATGAGGATAGCCATTACCGGGAATGCAGCTTTATGGAAATTGTAGAAGTAGCGACAGTTTTAGGCGTTTCTCTACAACAGGCCATCATGCAAGTAGATTTAGACGAAATCCAAGTAATTCAATCAATGAAGAGTTGAAATAACGTCAATATTTTTATTCTATTTGGTGCTTTTATTAGGGGTAAGATTTTTGATCCTTTTTTCAGCACTAAACCTATTGGTCAAGGAACTGGATTGGGTCTGACGAGTGCGTATCAAATTATTGTTCAAGAGCATCATGGGGAATTCGAGTGTACGTCATATGAGGGATAATCTGCTTGTGGTTTTGGTGTTTGATATAGTTTCCGTTCTTGAATTCCTAGCGCTCTTGAATGCCGTGACTTTTACCAATCACCCAATGGCGGCGGAAAAATCGGGCGAGGGAGGTTTCCTCTAGAGATAGGTATATGGGGCGACCATGGGGGCAGGTGTGGGGATTGCGGGTTCTTTGCCACTGGTCTAGGATATCTTGCATTTCAGGTATGCTCAGGGGTGTACCGTTGCGGATGGCACTGCGGCAGGCTGTGGCAACTTGAGCGGTTTCTAAGTCTCCTCCGGTGGCGAGTTCCCGTAGAGCTTCGGCGCAATCGTCCCGTTGTTGGAGGAGTTGGGGAGCGTTGCGGATGGCGTGGAGTCCTTCGCCAAAGGGGTCTACGTCTAAACCGATACGGATGAGTTGTTCGATGTGTTTGGGAGTGAGGTGGTTGAGGATGATGGGGGGGTCGAGGGGGACTAACTGCCAGCGATCGCACAATTCCTCGTATAAAATGCGCTCATGGGCAATATGTTGCTCGACTAACCAGAGTCCTCCTGGATGCTCGGCGACGATGTAGGTTTGGCGCACTTGAGCCACTGCTTTGAGTGCTAAGGCTGTGGGGGCATTGGATTTGGGCGCGACTTGGTAGGAACCAGACTTTTCGGAGGCTCGGAGCAGTTGGCCGACTCGCTCTTGGTGAACGGCTTGGGGGAGAGTAATATCACTGAGTTTTAGTGCATCACAAATTGCTTCTTGTACCGCATCTTGCAGAGGTTTGAGGGGATGAAGATAGATTTGAGATTTAGCAGGATGACGGTTCCAGTCAATGCGATCGCAGGATAGATGCAAATGGAGAAAGCACACGGGGTAGCGTTTGTTGGGTACGGTGCGACTCATGGCGGCGATCGCCGTATTTTCGAGTTCGGGACATTGCACCAAACGCCCATTAACGGCGATTTTAACCCAATCCGGTTTACCGCGATGACAGCGATCGGGTAAGCCTAAGACCAATTCTAAGTTATCTGATTCTGGATTCAGTCCCTCCTGCTCTAGGGCAACTTCCCGAAAGCAGAGATCGTTCACCTGTACATCCCGCAGCAGTTGGGGCAAAATGGATTGGGCATTCTTCCCTGGACTAATGGTAAACCAGGGGCGCGAGTCTTGGCTGAGTTTCCAGGCAATATGGGGATGACAGAGAGCAATATTTTGAATCAGGGTTTGAATGGCTCGTAATTGTTGGGGAGGGGAGGGAAACCCTTGACGACGCAATGCCCAAGTTTCAAACAGATGGGAAATCTCTACGATTGTACCAGGGGCGATCGCCACGGCATCAATAATATCCGGTTCCCCCAAAGCGTTATACTGTACGCGCCATCCTTCCCCTGCACTGCCCCGACTCCAGATTTCCAGTTGGGAAAGTTGGGCTAAACTATGGAGGGCTTCGCCACGAAAGCCTAAACTGGTAATGCGATCGAGGTCAGTAATGGTATGAATTTTACTGGTTGTATGCGATCGCGCGGCTTGAATTAAATCTTCTCGATTCATTCCCTCACCATTATCCGCCACTCTGACGCGCCATTGTTGCGGCCAAATCTCAATTTCCAAGCGCGTCGCACCCGCATCGAGGGCATTTTCCACTAATTCTCGAACCACGGCGGCGATCGAGTCAATCACCTCACCCGCAGCGATCCGATGCACCACATCTGGCGGTAAGGATTGGATGGTAGAGACAGGAGAATCGATAATGGATAGGGAATCTAAACGCCTTCCCTATTTTCGCATATGGCGCTACGGGCTGGTAATGGGGAGAGGGGATGGGCGATCGTTTAATTCATGTAGATACAAGGGGCGGGTTTTACCCAAATCTTGTAGACTGACAACTATTTTTGTATTCATGTCCGCTTGCGGAAACCCGCACGAACCCACTGCTAGATTCTCTGTGCGACTTGCTGGAGGCGTATCAGTTGTGCTTTCATATCTTTTTGAGTCCAAGCCGCCGCAAATTGATTAAACCCAAACGCAATTAACGGATTGGGAATTTCAAACTCAAACCGGTTAATGAGGCGGGTTCCAGACTCTATCGGTTGACATTCCCAGCGATCGCATCCTTGAAAAAATCCCTCAAACTGCCACACCACTAACCCCGGTTCCCGCTCAATCACCGTACTCCTCAGCATCGGTTGAATCACCGGAATTTTAATCATAAACCGCGATTGACTGCCCTTTTCCGTACTCCACTCCCCCACCGGTTGACATTCCAACATCGGATTGAGCCATTGGTGCATTAAGTCCAATTGAGTAAAACAGCGCTCTACGGTCGTTGCATTGGCCTTAATCTCAATCGATTGCTCGAAAACTTGGTGAGAAGACATCTTAGGGAATAGGGGAATAACATCACTTGCTAATTATTACAGCACAACGCGCTGTTAAGTAATGAGTAAGAAAGTCCAAATAATCAGCTATGATTCTGTCATTGCGTTTGGGCTTCGCGGACATGAAAAGCGAAGCTTGCGTGAAACGCGAAACGCGAAGCGCGAATGGAGCAGAGCGGAACGAAGCAATCTCAGCAATATCGGGGATTTGGCGATCGCTTGCTTCCCTGCGATCGCCATGACAAGTCTTTAACCGGACTTGATATAACATAGATCTGGGGATAGAAGCCGGGTTTCTTGGAGAAACCCGGCTTCTGATATCAAGTCAGGATAAAGGGTGAAAAAGCGGGCAAGATGCCCGCACTCCTCTCATCCCTTGATATTACTGGAGTGGGAGCGTCTTGCTCCCTCTGTGGTACATCTAAATGGCAGTTTTTCAAGATAGCCAGAATCCATCACTCCCTAGACTTGGGTCTAGGGTTCACTGCTCCCATTCCCCCGAAGAGCAGAAAGTCGTGCTTTTTGATGCTTAGTCGGAGTTCCCTAACCTCGTTTCTCCAACATCGCTCATGTTTTGCTAAAAGCTTCTCGGCGATCGCCAGTAAGTTTGTCATTTTCTATGGCTAATATAGGAAATTTTTAGGACTGTTAGCCAGTGCCGGGACAGGCTAAAATCCTTGTAAAATATAGCTTTTGCCGATTTTTAAAAGTCAAATCTTCTATTTCCAACTTTCCCAATCCCAAAATCATTTTTGGTTTATAATGATTCAATGAGGACTGTCGTATCCAAAATAAAACGGATCATCATTCTTTTGAAGTAAAAAACAAATCACTTCGATGCTACAGGTATACATAAGTTTTCTAAACATACGTGAAAATGACTAAAGAACCAACCCGTTGGCCTGTTGTCGGTATTGGTGCATCTGCTGGAGGACTCCGCGCTCTAGAAGAGTTTTTTGACAACATGCCTGCTGATAGTGGAGCCACATTCGTCGTCATTCAGCACCTCTCTCCTGACTTCAAAAGCTTAATGAAAGAACTTTTAGAGCGGCGCACTCGGATCGCTGTCAGGCGAGTCGAAGGGGAGATGGAAATTGAGCAAAACACCATCTACCTCATTCCCCCTCGCAATAATTTAGTCCTTGAAAGCGGGCGGCTCAAACTGATTGAACAAAATGAATTTCCCCGTCAGCAACCCAACTTTCCCATTGACATTTTCTTCAGTTCTTTAGCTAAAGATCGGGGGAATCAGGGCATTGGCATCGTGCTTTCCGGCACAGGCAGTGATGGCACGAAAGGATTACAACACATTAGTGAATCAGGAGGCTTGACCTTTGTCCAGTCCCCAAGTACCGCCGAATTTGATGGAATGCCCCAAAGCGCCATTGGCACAGGTCTCATCGATCAAGTTCTCTCTCCTGCGGATATAGCTCGAACCATTTATCAAATTCTGCAAATGCAGCTATCCGGTAATTCTCCTAACCAAGGCCTGATGGCGGAATTACCCTCCCAGCACGTCCACCAAATCACTGAAATTCTCAACCAATACGAAGATATTGATTTTTCCCACTACAAACTCAGTACCCTCACCCGTCGGGTTTATCGTCGCTGTTCCCTGAGTGGACATCATAAACTGGAGGAATATATCGATCATCTTCGCCTCTCCGCCCAAGAACGGGCACTCTTAAAAGACGATTTAATGATCGGGGTCACCCAGTTTTTTCGAGACCCTGAAGCCTGGTTTCATGTAGAACAAACCGTTTTGCCTCAGTTAATCCATAGCATCGAAGATGGACAACAACTGAGAATTTGGGTAACCGCTTGTTCCACCGGAGAAGAAGCCTATTCCATGGCCATCCTGGTTCATGAAGTCGTGGCCCGTTTAGGCAAAGATATATCCGTTAAAATTTTTGCGACAGATATTGATTCTGCGGCCTTAGCGAAAGCAGCCCAGGGCGTATATCCCCAAAGCATTGCCACGGATATCACCCCAGAGCGATTACAAAACCATTTTACCCTTCGCGATCGCCAGTTCTCCATTTCCCGCAACATCCGATCGAGCATCATTTTTGCCCCCCATAACCTAGCCAAAAATGCCGGATTTACCCGAATGCATTTGATCACCTGTCGCAACGCCCTCATTTACATGCAACCTCAACTTCAGCAGCATGTCCTGCGGATGCTCCACTTTTCTTTAGTGCCAAAAGGAATTTTGTTTCTAGGGTCAGCAGAAAACCCCGGTGACATCATCGGAGAATTTGATACCATCCACGAACATAGTAAACTTTATCGAAAACGTCGTCATATTCGTCTAACTAACCTGACCCAAAATCTGGAATATTCACTTCCCGTCCGACCTAAACCCCTCGCCTCTTCAACTTCGCCCCAGCGATTCGATCCGATTATCTCCACCGCATTTAGTGTCTTTGCCAAACGAAAAGACTGTACGATTCTATACAGCAGTATCCCCTGGCCTGAAAATGATACCATTCAATCCGTTAATTTAGAAGCCATATACCACGAAGGGAAAGTCAATTCAGGTAGCTTTCTGATGCTCATCATTGAAAACGAAAAGCAGTTTCCTTCTATATCATTTGACTCTGAGACATTCCAGCCCGATGTAGAATCGAGCCAAAGAATTCTGGAACTCGAATATGAGTTACAAAAAAGCAGAGAAAACTTACAAGCCACCATTGAAGAGCTAGAAACAACCAATGAGGAACAACAAGCCACTAATGAAGAATTATTAGCCTCCAACGAAGAGCTGCAAAGTACCAATGAAGAACTGCACTCTGTCAATGAAGAACTCTACACCGTTAATACTGAAGATCAACTGCCAACCGCATCAAAAGCGAATTTCTCGCCAATATGAGCCACGAAATTCGTACCCCCATGAATGCCATTTTGGGATTTTCCCAGCTCCTAGAAATCCAAATACAAGAGGAGGTTGCCCAAGAATATGTGCAACTGATTCAGTCCAATGGACATACCCTACTGACTCTGATCAATGATATTCTCGATCTGTCCAAAATAGAAGCGGGTCAACTCTCCCTCGACTATGAGGAAGTTGCCATTCGCCCTTTGCTCTCAGAGATACAACAGAGCTTTGCTTTCCAAGTGGAAGCTAAAGGTATTGACCTCATTGTAGAGATTAGCGATCAGTTGCCAGAAATCATCGAAATTGATCCCGTGCGTCTACGACAAATTCTGTTCAATCTTGTGAGCAATGCGATCAAATTTACGAACCAAGGACAGATTACCATTCGAGTCAATGCTGCTTTATCCTCTACGTCCCCTGACTTCGACAAATCGAGTCCCGACCAACCCTCCCCTGCAAAAATCGATTTAGAAATTCAGGTTTCCGATACAGGACGGGGCATTTCAGACGCTGACCAAGCCATTATTTTTGAACCGTTCCAACAGTCGAAGGAATCCTCTAGTTACAAACCGAGTGGGACAGGTTTAGGCTTAACCATTACTCGCCGTTTAGTTGATATAATGGGAGGCAGTATTGCTCTGGACAGCCAACTCCAGAAAGGCAGTACCTTTACCGTTCGTTTCCCCAATCTTACTGCCATACAGACGTTATCATCTAGATTAGACTCTACTGACCTAGAGACTTCTCTAAAAGCAGTTCTAGAAAGCAAAGAGAGCTTATCTATCCTGATTGTTGATGATGTCGAATCCAATCGCAAACTCCTGCAAGCCTATCTCGATTTCCCCAACTGCAACCTCTTATCCGCAGCCAATGGCTATAAGGCGATAGAACTGGTACAAGAACATCAACCCGATCTGATCTTGCTCGATCTGGTTATGCCTGATCTGGATGGACAAGCGGTGCTACAAATTCTCAAACAAGATCGCAATACCCAAGACATTCCCGTGATCATCGTGACAGCTTCTGTTAAAAAAGACTCTATGTCAACGTGGCCAATTCTAGCTCAAGGCTTTTTACAAAAACCAGTTCTCAAGCAAGATTTGGCCCGCGAAATCGAACGGATTTTCTCCAATCAGACGACCGAGGTTCAGCCCCCTGAGAGTCAGGAGATTGCCTCCTGTATCTTACCTCTATCGGCTGAGGAAAAAGAGAAGCTATCGGAATTGATTCCTCTGTTAGAAGAGGCAGAAAGACACGAATGGCCAACTCTTTGTCAGACCTTGGAAGTTTCTGCCATCGATGAGTTTATTCTCAAGTTACACCAATGGGCAAAAGAATATCAGTTTTCCGCTCTGCAAAACTATGCCAAATTATTGGGTCATCAACTCGATCAGTTAGATTTGGTTTCTCTACCGGTCACTCTAGAAGAGTTTCCCAAGATTAAACATCAGTTGAACAGTTTACTTGAGTGATATCAAATCCGCTTAAACACTTGTCATTGCGATCGCAGGGAAGCAATCGCCGAGTTTATATCAAGTCCGGTTAAACAGTTGTCATTGCGACCGCAGGGAAGCATTCGCGCTTCGCGCAAGCTTCGCTAACGCTACAATTAGCGAGATGGTTGAGATTGCTTCATTCCACTGCGTTCCATTCGCAATGACATGCTATAACTGATCCAACGGACTTGATACAGCGCTTCGCGCTGCTATAAGGTAGATCTTTGATTCATAGATTTTGAGTTGTTATTGCGATCGCAGGGAAGCAATCACCAAGACGATGGAGATGGTTGAGATTGCTTCATTCCGCTTCCGCGACCTTCGCAATGACAGATTACAACTGATTCATCGGACTTGATATCATTCCTCCACCCAACCTACGATCGCTTGCTACAGTGTATGGTATCTATTGTAAAAGCAAAAACAGCACTTTCATGGATTTTCCCTGGCAAGAACCAACCGTTATCGATCAGACTCAACTCATTCTCAACAGTTATCAGCACTGGTTTGGCTTTCCCTTATTGAATATGGAGCAAGCACCAATAGAGCTGGCACAACAGTTATTTGAAGCTCCGTTTGTGATTTTTTCTCATAGTAATCAAGCTGATCCAATTTACAATTATGGCAACCGTCAAGGTTTAAGATTATGGGAATTAAGTTGGGAAGATTTAAGACAAACTCCTTCCCGTACAACTACTGAACCTATGGGCCAGGAAGATAGAAATCAAGTCCTTACTGATACCTCTACAAAAGGCTATGCCAAAGGTTATTCTGGGGTGCGAATATCAAGTACCGGTAAACGAATACTGATTAAAGATGTCATGCTCTGGAATCTCCTGGATCAACATCAGCAATATCAAGGACAAGCTGCGATGTTTTCTGAGTATCACTTTCTTTAGGAGATTGAGTTAAACAAATGGCGATCGCCCCAAAATAGGTCGCTCTGACGACTGAAGAAGTCCTTATCTGCACCATCCTCTCTATCTCTCCCATTCCCCCATCTCCCCATTTCCCCTATAATGGTTACACTCAATACCAAATTGTTGGGAGAGGCCCCTATGCCGAAAACCGTCGCTGATGTCATGACCAAAGACCCCTTGGTGGTTCGCCCGGATACGTCCTTGAAGGAGGCGATTCACCTGTTGGTAGAACACCGTATTAGTGGTTTGCCCGTTGTCGATGCAGAGCATAAGCTGATTGGGGTAATCTCAGAGGCGGATTTGATGTGGCAGGAAACGGGAGTGGAGCCGCCGCCTTATATCATGTTGTTGGATAGTGTGATTTATTTGGAAAATCCCTCAACCTATGAGAAGGATTTACGCAAGGCAATGGGGTTGACGGTGGGTGAGGTGATGAGCGATCGCCCCATCTCGGTTACTGGCGATCGCTCTTTGCGCGATGCAGCCAAGGTGATGCAAAAGCATAATATCCGCCGGTTGCCAGTTTTAGATGAGGCGCAGAAATTGGTGGGTATCCTCACCAGAGGGGATATTTTGCGCGATCTCGATTCTCAGGCTTAAACTGTGTTCCTGATAACCCGATTAAGAGTGTTTTAATTCTATGAGTGTAACCCCGGAATCAGTTCAGCAATTATTGGATTCGGAAAATTATGGCGATCGCCTGCGAGGGGTGAATATGTTGCGTCTGCTCGATCCAGCCGTGGCATTCCCGAAGATTCAAGGCTTAGTCACCGATAATAATGTGCGGGTGCGCTATGCAGCAGTGAGTCAGTTATCGACAGTGGGAGAGGCAAACCGAGAAGAAAGTTTAAAGATTTTGCGCGATCGCCTGGAAAACGATCCAGAAGTGGATGTGAAAGCGGCGGCGGCTGATGGCATTGGCGCGTTGCACTTAACTGAAGCTTATCCCGATTTAGAACAAGCCTATCACAACACTCAGGAATGGCTGTTACAGATGAGCATTGTCGCAACCTTGGGAGAATTGGGCGATCCTCGTGCCTTGAGTCTGCTCCAACAAGCCCTCGACTCCTCCACCGATTTAGTTCGTGCCGCAGCCGTCAGTTCCTTGGGAGAATTGGGCAATGGGGAAGCCGTGGAGCTGTTATTTCCCTTAGTGGACGATCCCGACTGGCAAGTTCGCCACCGAGTTGCCCAAGCTCTGCACCGTTTGGGGGCACAAGGGGAAGGGGTAGAGTCTGCACTGAAGCGACTGGCTCAAGATCCGGTGGAACAAGTGGCGATCGCCGCCCAAAACACCTACTAGCGCTACGCGCTACGCATTGGTAATCGGTAATAGGTAATAGTGATATCAAGTCCGGTTTCCGCAAGCGGACATGAAAATCAGAAAAGACAAGCGGGCAAGATGCCCGCACTCCTCCAATCCCTTAATATTACTGGAGTGGGAGCGTCTCGCTCCCTAGATTTTTAATGAGACATGGTTGTAGGGGCGGGTTACAGCGCTTCGCGCTGCTATGAGGTACATTGTTGATTAATGGATTTGAGTTGTCATTGCGACCGCAGGGAAGCAATCGCTACAATTACCGAGATGATCGAGATTGCTTCATTTCACTGCGTTCCATTCGCAATGACTTGTTATAGTTGATTATTCGGACATGATATTATACCCAAATCTTGTAGACTGACAACTATTTTTGTATTCATGTCCGCTTGCGGAAACCCGCACGAACCCACCATGTCTCTACAGTACACAGAAAGTAGCAAACATTTAATGATTTGATATTAATAAAAAGCCTGGAAAATGGGAATTATAGCGTGAAAAATAGTTTTCCTATTACCCATTACCTATTACCCTTCTGCCATGCGAAGCGCCATTAAGAAATCATCAGGGGGCTTTTTCTCGCTGTGCGCTCTAACCACAATTCCAGATCGTCAGAGTCCGAAAACTTCAGCAACGCAATGGATAGATCCTCTAGAGCGGGCAGAGAAAGCGCCTCAATTTCTTCCTGTAAATAGGGCTTAACCGCCCCAATTTTCCAAGGCAGTTGCAGCAAAATCATTGCCACTGCTTGCTCATGCTTACCTTTTTCTCTGCCTTCTTCCATCCAATGCATAATGCTTGCCACGATTTGATCTCCTTTATGATATTGAATATTGAGTCATTCACCTGGAGGAAGAACATCATCAACTGTGCAATTTCTTACTGATTTCAACTCCTAGTTAACGCTGGAATCCTTTACGGTTGATGAGCTGAATTCTTCCGGGTATCAGCACCTGAAACTAAGTCGCGTTATTATCCATCTTTAAGCATAACCTATTTTATCCCAAAAAGCAATCCCTTTAGATTTTCTCCATTACTCATTACTTAGCCTCCATCCAACTCTTCCCTTGATGAATTTCTACCGCCAAAGGAATTTTTAAAGCAACTACATTTTCCATCGTCTCTTTAATTTTCTCCGCCAACTCCTCCCATTCCTCCGGCGGCATTTCCAACACCAACTCATCATGAACTTGCAGCAGCATCCGCGCCTGATAGGGACGCAAAACTTGATCCAATTGCACCATCGCCATCTTAATCAAATCAGCACTCGAACCTTGAATCGGTGCATTCGCCGCCGCTCGTAATAATTCATCCTTCCTTTTCGCACTCTGTTGAAACTCAAAATAGCGCCGTCTTCCCCAAATCGTTTCCACAAATCCTTCCTTCATTGCCCGTTGTTTCGTATCTTCCAAATACTCAAATACTTTGGGATATTGGTCATAAAAACGGTCAATAAATGCCTTCCCTTCTGCCGTACTTACCCCCATTTCCCTCGCGAATCGTTGCGCCCCCATGCCATAAACAACCCCAAAATTGATCACTTTCCCCAAACGGCGCTCTTCCGGGGTGATTTCCTGGCGATTAAATAGCAATTGAGCCGTCACTTTATGGATATCATGGTAATTATTATAAGCCTCAACCAGGGTGGGATCTTCACTTAAATGGGCTAAAATTCTTAACTCAATTTGTGAATAATCAGCCGAAACTAATGTCCATCCCGACTGAGGAATAAACGCTTTTCTGATTTGGCGTGAAAATTCTGTGCGAATGGGAATATTTTGTAAATTCGGGTGAGAAGAAGATAAGCGTCCCGTACTGGTAACCGCTTGGTTAAAATCCGTATGTACTCGTTGGGTTTGCGGATGGACTAATTTGGGTAGAGCATCCACATAGGTAGAATTTAATTTATCTAAGGTGCGATAGTCTAAAATTGCCTCAACCACTTTCGTCGGATGATTGGCTTGAAGTTTTTCTAAGGTTGCCGCATCCGTAGAATATCCAGTTTTAGTTTTGCGGACTTTTGGCAGTTTCAGTGTATCAAACAATAGGGTGCTGACTTGCTTGGGGGAACGTAAATTGAATTCTTCTCCGGCAGCTTCATAAGCTTGCGCTTCAATCGTTTTCAGTTTATCTGTTAATTCCTCAGAAAGGGTTTTCAGATAATCCGTATCGATACAAATGCCTGTCCATTCCATCTGAGCTAAAATCGGCTCTAAGGGTAGTTCAACTTCCTTTAAAAGCTGCTGAAGTTTGGGAATTTGGCTGAGTTTTTCGGCAAAGATTGGGACAAGCTGAAACGTAACATAGGCATCCATGCCACAATATTGGGCAACTAGAGAAATATCGATATCGGCAATAGTTTTTCCTTTGGGAACGAGTTGCTCGTAACTTTGGGAATCGATGCCTAATTCTTGTAGCGCTAAAGCACTCAAACCATGATTACTGTCGGGATTTAAAACATAACTGGCAAGCAGGGTATCGAGAACAACGCCTTGAAGGTTAATGCCTTGATTTTTGAGGATTAAGCGGTCAAATTTGGCATTTTGTAAGACTTTTGGATAGGCGGGATCTTCGAGCAGGGGGCGCAGTAGTTCTAGGGTGTAGTTTTGGTCTAAATTCTGTCCCCGTTTATGGTTGAGAGGAATATAGGCAACGGTGAGGGTTTGATCTTGCTGAAAACAGCACCCTAAACCGACTAATTCGGCATCCCTGGGTTCTAGTGCGGTGGTTTCTGTATCCCAAGCGACGGGAAGTTGGGGATTTTGGCAGGTTTTGAGCTTTTCGATTAAATCGGTTAATTTTTGCTCGGTGTCGATGATAATCGGAGTAAAGGGTAACTGCTTTTCGGCTTGCGCGGCTTCGGTTTCGGCTGCTGTCCAAAAATCTAGTTCTGGATCGGTACTCTCAGGCTCAATTTCTCGAACTTCTTCTACTTTTCCTCCTAACAGTGCTTGGAAATAATCGAATTTTCGGCTAAATTTTTCTAATTCTAAGGTTTGGAATAATTCCGCTAGGGGTTGGGGGGCAAAACCTTGCAGATGACATTCTTCTAGGGTGAGTTCGAGGGGAACTTGAGCGGTAATTTGGGCGAGAAACTGGGAATGATAGGCATTATCTTTCCCTTCTCTGAGTTTCTTTTGCATTGCGCCTTTGATGCGATCTAGCGATGCATAAATTTCATCTAATGTGCCGTACTCTTGTAGCAGTTTGACGGCAGTTTTATCCCCAATGCCTTTAACCCCAGGAATGTTGTCTGAGGGATCGCCGCACAGGGCTTTATAATCTACAATTTGGTGGGGGTGAACGCCCATTTTTTCTTTGACTTGTGGTGGATGGAATTCATTGGCTGCGGTATCCCGTTTTTGGCTACCACCGGCAAGATACAGGATGCTAATTGCTTTTTCCGTATCGACGAGTTGGAATAAGTCGCGATCGCCGGTTAAGATCTTCACCTGATACCCTGCTTCACTTCCCCGCTCGGCTAACGTCGCCAAAACATCATCGGCTTCATACCCCGCACAAGTAGCAATACACACCTGGAGCGCGGCTAAAATCTGCTGTAGGTTATGCAGATCCTGGATAAAATCCTCTGGGGTTTCCTGACGGTTGGCTTTATAGTTTACATCTGCATCATGACGAAATGTGGCTTCAGCGCGATCGAATGCTATGGCTAAGGCTTGGGGATGTTCTTTTTCCAGGACTTCAAACAGGGAATTGAGAAAGCCAAAGCAGATACTGGTGGGAATACCGCTACGGGTTTTTAACCCTCCATCCCTGCCTTTAGCAAAGGCATAATAGGCACGGAAGGCTAAGGAATGTCCGTCAATGAGCAGTAGGAGAGGGCGGGAGGATGAAGGCAAGATCTTGTCCGGTTACTCATCGCTTGAAACTACTCTATCTATCATAGGCGATATAATACTCAAAATATCTGCAATCAGCACTGAGGGAAATCGTGAATGGTTCAAGCTCCCAGTACACCGCAAATCCTTTATCCTGACTCCGATGGGTTACCCATGGCTGAAAACACGGTTCAATATCGATGGATTGTTTACCTAGTGAGTAATTTAAGGCGCTTATTTGCCCAGCAAAAGGTATTTGTTGCTGGGGATTTACTCTGGTATCCAATTCAGGTCGATGCGCCTCCTGCCCCAGCCCAAGCGCCTGATGCCATGGTTGTTTTTGGCCGACCTCCTGGCGATCGCGGGAGTTATAAACAATGGGAAGAAGATAATATTGCTCCCCAAGTTGTCTTTGAAATTTTGTCACCGAGTAACTCTAATAGTGAGATGCTGGCAAAACAGATATTTTATCAAAAACATGGGGTTCTGGAGATGTTTTTTTATAACCCAGAATCTCGTGATTTTTGGGGATACGTCAGGGGAGATCAAGAGGAGGATTTTATATTGATTACTCCTCTGAATTTACCCTGGACATCTCCGCTCTTAGAGATTCGCTTTGAATTATTCGCTGATGGTTTAGCGGTGTTTTATCCCAATGGAAAACCTTTTCAAGATCCGGAGGAGGTGATGGAAGAGCGCGATCGCATTCAGCAAGAGCGCGATCGCATTCAGGAGGAACGAAATCAGATTCAGCAAGAGCGCGATCGGGCGATCGCCAAGCTCCGAGAACTGGGAATCGATCCCAGTGAACTTTGAGACTTCCCTCAGATATAGCATTTTCAAACAACTGGTTCAGTGAACTGCTAAAATCAGAGCTTCTAGAACTCTCAACGCTCAAATTCTCAATGAAGACAAACGGGTTAAAAACATGGATGGGTAATCTGGGGTTAGCTGCGGGAAGCGTAGTCTTTGCCCTCTTGGTTGCAGAAGTGGGGTTACGCATTGCTAATATTCCGCCTCAAGCGAAACCCCAACCCCAAGCTTCGGCTCCTCCAGAACCCAGTCCTTCTCCTGTGGAACCCTCTCCAACCCCATCCCCTTCACCCCCTCCAGCTCAGGAGATGGTTTTGCCGTCCCAGAGAAATGCGCCCCCAAAGCCTGCACCGGGAACCCCGCAACCGAACTTTTTTCAAACGGATGAGGATTTGGGATGGAGTCATAGAGCAGGGATGGCGGGATGGTGGACTGCCGAAGGAGAAGCCTATATTGAGATTAACAGTGCTGGATTGCGCGATCGCGAACATCCTTTGGAAAAACCCCCCAATACGTTCCGCATTGCCATTTTGGGCGATTCTTTTTCTGAAGCGCTGCAAGTCCCCCTAGAGCAAACCTATTGGTGGTTAATGGAACAGGGATTAAAAGAGTGTGGGGCGCTCCAGGGAAAAACTGTCGAAGTGATTAATTTTGGCGTAACCAACTATGGAACCGGACAACAGTTATTGCGTTTGCGTCGGGATGGGTGGCCCTATAACCCCGATCTGGTACTCTTAGCCGTCTTTACGGGCAATGATATCGCTGATAATTATAGGCCTTTAGATGCTCGCAATCGTCCCTATTTTGTTTATAACAATCAGGGAGAATTAGAGCCGGATATGTCCTTCCGAAATCCGGATAAAACTCTACCGCCCTATAATTTATCGAGGGTGGATATGTTGCCGGGTTGGTTAGTCGATCATTCCCGGATTTTGCAGTTGGTTCGGACTGTGGAAAAGGATATGAAAAATCGAGAACTGGAAGCTTTGCGCCAGTATACTTATAATTATTTGTATCGGGAGCCAGAGGATCAAACTTGGGAACAGGCTTGGCGAGTGACGGAGGATTTGATGGCATTGATGCATGAGGAAGTGCAAGAGAAGGATGCAGAATTTATGGTAGTAACCTTAACTAATGAGGTGCAAGTGAACCCTAATCAAGGGTTTCGCGATGGGTTTGTGGCGAGTAATGAGATTACGGATTTATTTTATCCGGACAATCGGATTAAGGCTTTGGGCGATCGCCTCAATTTTCCGGTGGTGACTTTAGCGCCAACCCTGCAAACCTATGCCGAGGAGAATCAGGTGTGCTTACATGGGTTTGCCAATGCAGTAGAATGTGGGGGCCATTGGAATGCTCAAGGTCATGCGATCGCCGCCCAAGTGCTAACCCCCCAAGTCTGTCAGTATCTCAGTTCAACCCCAGGAAAACAGGATAACTGAATGGCCAGCGATCGCACGACTCCCTTTAATGATAACTGGGGCTATTTGAGAACCGAGTTTAATTGGCTCGATCGCGTTCTGCGTTTAGCGGTGGCGAAACGACAACGGGAGCGAAAAGCCATCGATCGGGTGGCGAAAACTCCAGGCGATCGGGCCAGTAGTGATTGGTGGAAAGGGTTAGTTACCCTAGATGGAACGGTAGGACGGGATGAGATTGGAAAATTAGAAGTTTTTGCCCACAAGTCTCAGGGGTTAAACTATCAGCAACAATTAGAACAAAAAATTCAGTCTAGTCACGAGCAAGGAATTCTCTTAGGATTACCCATGCTCTGCGATCGCGCCGATTTAAGTTTGTTTGAAAAACACCTGGTCTTAGCCAGTTTAGCGCCAGAAGTCAATCACCGCTATTCCCGTCTCTACCAGTATTTACAAGACGATCCCAACAGCCATTTACCCACTGTCGATCTGATTTTACGCTTGTTTTGTCGGGGCGATCGCCAATGGAGAGAAGCGCGAATGAGTCTCACCTCTAGGTCGGTTTTAACCCAATTGGGTTTAGTCGAATTTTGCCCCCCAGACTCAGAAACGTTTCTACACAGTCGGGTTAAACTGGCTCCGAGTTTAATTAATTATCTGTTAGCCGATCGCCCCGATCGGCAGAGTTTAGACGCTTTGTTGCACCCCACCAGGGACAGGCTGAAGATTAAATCGTATCGTCCCAAAACCTCTGGGTCAGATTTGATCGTCAGTGCCAGTTTACAGGAACAGCTTAACTCTATTGCCTACCGCTATTGCCATCATCAGGAGACCGCATTCAGGGGAATTCATCCCGGACAAATTCTGGTTTTTTGTGGACGGTCTGGAACTGGAAAAACGACAGCCACTGAAGCGATCGCCACAGATTTAAACCGAAAGATTACTGAAGTCGATCTTCAGCTTTGGCCCGATCCGATCGCTGGATTATCCGATCTTCAGGCGCTCCAGATTCCCCTTTTGCTGATTCGATCGGCCCATTTGTGGTTAAAACGCGGTGTGCAAACCCCAGTTTATGGATTTTTGCGCGATCGCCAGCAGCACCTAGGCATAACCATTTTAAGCCTCGATCCGGCCTATCAAGGGTCTGTGGGGTTGCAAACCTGGCTCAGAGAAGGGATCGTAGAGCAGATTTTAGCCTTTCCTTGTCCGGAAAAGGGCGATCGCCTCCAACTCTGGAAACAAGCCTTTCCCCCAGAACTTCCCATCAGTTCCAGCATAGACTGGGAAGACATCGCGCAGCGCTGGAAACTCACTGGAGGACAAATTCAGGCGATCGCCCATCAAGCCCATATTTTCGCCACCCTTGAATCCCCAGAAACCCCCATTACCCAAGAGCATTTACAACGTGCCTTTTTAACCCTCCCTTCAGGCTGGCAGAGAACCTGAGTTACTGAGATTTTGGACTTCCCTTGGAATGATTTAAGTGACTGGGACGTTCCGAACTCCACTGTTGGCGTAAGCGACGGATTTTTTGGCCTTCTGCTTGCACCGAATTAATTTGCGCTTGCCAATTATATTCACCCCCAATAAATACAGAGGGCAAATGCATTTGATCTCGATCTTCAAATAGACTCATCAGTATCTCACCTAACAACAACTGTAATTCTAGTGTATCAAAAATCGTCAACTTCCGGTACTCTCGGCAAGAGAATGTGGATGGTTGTCCCTCGATCTAGGACGCTATCAATGCCAAAATTACCCCCGTATAAATTGACTATTTGTTTCACAATTGACAACCCTAGTCCCGATCCCTGTTGTTCATGGATTTTGCGGTCAAATTGTTGGTAAGCACCCAATCGGGTAATTTGTTCTGCGCTCATCCCTCGTCCGCGATCGCCAATCGATACATGATAAAAATCTCCTTCAATTTCACTGAAAATAGTAATCGGGGTTCCCACCTTGGAGAACTTAAAAGCATTATCTAATACTTCTTCCAAAATTTTAATGAAACTTTTCTGATCCATACCTAGAGTTGCATCTTGGAGGTTGAACTTCAAATCAGAAGTACGAGATCTTGGCTGTTTCCTAGCCACACTCAGACTTATTTCTTGTATTGCTAAACTCGGATATTCAGTTGACTGTTTTTTGAGGGATTGTAATCGTTTTTTATCAGTTTTAATTAATTCCAAATCGGCATATAGTAAGAAGTTTATAATTAACCGATACAGTCGTTTGGCAGAAACATGAATATTATCGAGCAGTTCCGCAATCTCTTGAACCTCTAAATTCTGGAACTCTTGTTGTAACAGTTCCGAGGAGGCTAAAATACCATTTAAGGGAGTGCGGAGTTCATGGGGTAAGGAGAGGGCAATGCTATGACGAAGTTCATCGAGTTGGGTTTGTGCTTTCTCGGTTTGAATCTTTTGTTTTTTCAATCGAGTCGCGATCGCGCTTAAGAGTTCTGTCCGCATGAACGGTTTGGTAATATAATCATCAGCTCCCAATTCCATCCCTTGACGCTGGTCAAATTTGGTGGATTTAGCGGTGAGAAAAATAAAGGGAATGGTGGCGGTTTGAGGTTGATGTTGCAGTTCTCTGAGAACGCCATAACCATCTAACTCTGGCATCATAACATCACAAATAATTAAGTCCGGCAGATGGGCGATCGCCAAGTCAACCCCCCGACGACCCTGTTCTGCGCCAATGACCCAATACTGTTCGGCTTCTAGCACATCGAGTATGATGTCCCGCACATCGGGATCGTCTTCAATAACCAGTATTTTTTTCATGACGAGAGTATCCTATACATTGAGCAATCAGAAATTGAGATGGCAAAGGTTGGAGGTGAAGGCAGTAGAGGCACATAGAGAAACCCGCTCAAGGCGATCGCCACACTCGATCGCTGATGAGGTCAAAAGGGTTCCTCGCAAGGGCCAAAACTGGGTACAATCCTAGGATAAGAAACAGGGGTGGGGTCAGACTATCTTTGAGTATCCCCGATCGCTACCCTGAAAAACAACTGGCCCTGACTCGGTGTAGCTCTTATTTCCATGGTATTACTCACCCATACTCCCTCTAAATTAGTCAAATCTCCGAGCCAAGCTTTGGCAAAACTTCCGGCTCCTCCTCCAAGGCTGAAGCCTGCCAAACGGGTTTATCGCCAGGTACGCAAAAGATATGGACGACTGTGGCGCTTCAAAGCCTTCTGTTTAGGGATTTCTTTACCTGCCTCTATTCTTGGCACTTATGTATTTGCCATAGAAATTTTAATGCCAGAGGGAGAGGTGGCGCGATCGCTCTATGAGTGGGAAATCCCGACATCTGAACCGGAACCCGAATCCACCGGCGATCGCTGGCAAGAGGTGGAAAATGCGGTAAACCAGGCCATTTCTTTAACCGCAACAGCCCAGACGAAGGCCCAATGGAGAACAGTCAAATCCTATTGGCAAGAGGCGATCGCCACCCTCGACACCCTCCCCCCCAATCATCCCCAATTTCCCCAGATTCCCAACCTAAAAGCCGAGTATCAACAGCAACTCGACACCGTTCAAGAGACCCTCTGGGCCGATCCCACCCCCATGACACTCCAGCATGTGATTCGCGGTAACCTCTCCCCCAAATCCATCGTCCATTCCGGAAACGGTCTCTTCTTCGCCCAAAATATGATGTACTCCCACACCGTCACCGTCTACGACCGGGAGTATAATCTAGTGGGCACAATTCCCGATCGCGTCGATTTAGAAGCCTTCGGTCATGCCGAATATAGCGGACTCTTCCAAGGATCTCCCGTAGAAGCCGCCTTTTCCCACAACGGTAAATATGCCTGGGTCTCCAACTATCAAATGTACGGCCCCGGATTTAACCATCCTGGGGATGATGTCTGCCATCCCGATGCCAACTTTGACCCCTCCACCCTCTATCGCATCAACACCCAAACCCTACAAATTGAAAACGTCATCTGGGTGGGATCTGTGCCCAAATATGTGGCCACCACCCCCAATAACCGCCTGGTTCTCGTGTCCAACTGGTGTAGCTGGGACTTAAGCATCATCGACACCCAACAGAATCAAGAAATTAAGCGCATTCCCCTCGATGCCTATCCCAGAGGAATTGAAGTCGATGCCCAATCTCAGTTTGCCTATGTCGCCATCATGGGATCGGACGATATCGCTAAAGTTAACCTCAATGACTATTCTGTGCAATGGTTTAACCAAGTGGGAATTACCCCCCGACACTTAAATTTAGACCCCCTAGAATCCTACTTGTATGTCAGTTTTAATCTGGATAACGAAGTGGGTAAACTCGACCTCAAGACCGGGGAAATTGTTAGTAAAGTCTCCACTGGAAGCGCTCCCCGCAGCATGGTGTTATCGGAAGATGGACAATTTTTATATGTGGTCAATTACAACTCCGATACCCTGAGCAAAGTTCGTACCCAAGATATGAAAGTCTTGCAAACAGTTTCCACCGAAGCCGCTCCCATTGGTATCACCTATGACCCCCAGACCCATCAAGTATGGGTGGCGTGTTATACGGGAAGCCTGATGATTTTCCAGGATTAGAGCGCTATCAGTCATGGGCAAGGTTGCGGAGCGGAAACATACCGTCGTTAATCCCGAATGGCGATAATTTCCGTATACTCAAATTCATTATCGCTGGGTTTCACCAGGGGATACTGTTGACCCAATCTAGAGAGGGAGTCAGCTTCACAGTTGGGTTTAGGAGAATGATAGACTAACACATACTCTTGTTGAATGCGATCGGTCATTTCCTCCTCAACTTCCCCTCTCCACTGGGTTTTACTCACCAATACCACAAGCTGAGAAGCCAGTTGGGGCAGCGCTTTCGCCACTTGCCGACGATACACCTCATCCAAACTGCCAAAGGGAGAATCCATCACCATCGGAAACGTGCTACTATCGGGCCCCAGATGCATTTGATCTTGGCTCCATTGCCGCACCCGATCCATAATTGCGCCAATAAAAGATAAACTCAGAATCTGATTTTCTCCCGTGGACGCAGCGACCGGCTGTTCAAATAAGGTACTCTTATCCAGTAAGCTTAACTCGTATTTTTCACTCAGTTGGGGAGCATAGGGAGTAAACGAAATCTGCTGAAAAATCTCCTGCACTCGCCGTTCCAACTCTAGACGAAACTCCGTATCCAAGCGATTTTTCATCTCCTTAATGCAGACCATTGCCTCACCCGTAACCTGAATCCGTTTTTGCGCTAACTGCTGTTTCTTCTCCTTCGATTGATGCTTAGAAACTTGCTTATCTTTTTGAGCAATATCACCCTCTAATATCTGAATTTTCTGTTCATTAGACCCCGTTTCTCGCTCCAACTCACTCATCCGAGATTCAGTTTTATCCAAGCGCTTCTGCAAGTTTTGAATATCCAAATCAGGATAATTTCTCAGCTTAGATTTAACCGTATCGAATTGAGTTTCAATTACTGATAACTCTTGACGCTTTTCATTCATCTCATCGCGCAGTGAATTCAGAGTCTTCCAGAATGACTCTGCCTTATTTTCCAACTCCGACACCTCCCCCAACAACCTCAAGGCACTTTCCTCCACATCTCCCACCCCTGACTTATTCATCCATTGCGCGACTAAAGTATAAGCCTGACTGCCTTGGGCTAAATGGGTTCCACAAATACATTTTTGTTGGGCGAGTAAATCTTGGACAAACTGCTGTTTAATTCCCCTAGGTAACTCTCCCCGGTGGCGTAACTGTTCCATTAAACCCCTAAATTTTTCAATGGCTGAGGGTAAAAATACGGTATAGGCTTGATTAGAAATTTCTCGCTTTAGCTCTGATTTAATTTGCTTTAAGCGCTGCCTTAAATCTTGTTGTTGCTTCTCCAAATCTGCCCGGCGCTGTTGCAGTTCTTCCGCTCCACTGAGGGCACGCAACTCGTTGTTTAGCTCTTCTTTAATCTGAGTATGGGAATTTAATTCTTGAGCAATTTCTGCTTGGCGATCGCTCAAACTTTTCCGTTTTTGCTCCAATTCATCTTTTTCCCTTAATAACTGTTTCGTTTGTGGGTCACCAATACTCCCTAATTCACCTTCAAAACTTTTCTGAGATTCCTTCAGATGTCGCAGGGCGCGATCGAATACTTCTACCCCTAACAATTCCTTCGTCGCTTCCGCAATTTCCCCCTTTTTCTCCTCCCGTCCCCAAGACTCAATCCGCTCCCCATCAAAAAAGAAATATTGATGTAAACTACTAGGCAAAATGCGCCCAATGACCTCATCTAGGGGCTGATCGGTTAAGCGCCATCGGCCATCATCTCCCGATACCCACATGGAACATTCAGTTTTACCATATTCGACCGTTTTTCCTCGATTATAAGCTCGGCAAAGTCGCTTGACCCGATAGCGCTGATAATTATGTTCAAACTGCAATTCTACAGAACATTCAACAGCTTTTCCCTCTTCCACTTCCGAGAGAGCGCGTTTATTGACCAATTGATCTGGAGCTGCAAAGGCTGCTGTAAACCGTTCATATAACACCCAAGTAAACGCATTCAGCAGCGTAGTTTTTCCTGCTCCATTATTCCCATGAATGATAGTAATATTTTGCTCTCCACTGGCAAAATTAACTTCTGGCGTTTTCCCATAAAATTGCCGGAAGTTACCCAATCTAATTGATAGTAATTTCATTCGCGTTCCCCTGATTCAATTGAAAATTAAAAAAATAAAAATTAAAAATCATTAATTACGGTTTGCCTATTGCCTCCCGACTCCCTACCAAGGCTCTCTCACTTCTTCCTGAATAATCTTGAGGATATCATCATTAATATTGCGAGGACTAGACAAATGTAACTTATCTTTTTCTACTTGCAAAACCCGTTTCACCACCTGTTGCACTTCTGGGGAGGATTGTTTGAGAGGTTCTAAAACTGAGTCATGGGTTGAAGAGGAGTCCGTTGAAGCGGTTTTATATCCCGATTTCTTGGCGGCAAAAATCCGGGAAATCCGTCCCATAAAACCATTGGAATAACTGACACTCATAAGCACTCACTACAAGATTCTTCCTAATTGTACCCAATCTTACAGATCGAGAAGTCCGTATTCTTTTTGAAGTCCTAATAATTGCCGGCGAGCTTCTCCCGCATTATCGGCTAAGTCGGCAAACTCCACAAATCGCTGTAACTCTTTCCTGAGTAGGTTCCGTTCTACGTCCCAGGTTTGTCGATCTAAAGGGGGAGGAACGACAATCATATCAAATAAGGTGGCCCGTTGTTTACGGGGATGGGGGCGCAAAATTCGCCCGCGACGTTGGATAAATTGCCGGGGGTTGCGACTGCTGGCAAGAATGACTGCGGTTTGAATGGCGGGAATATCGACTCCTTCATCTAAGCAGCGCATGGCAATTAAGCCTTGCAGCTCTCCTCGTTCAAATTGGTGACGCAGGGTTTCCCGTTGGGATAGGGAGGTGTGGGCGGTATAGGTATTGACTCGATAGCCCAATTCTACCCCTAAGAGTTGGGTAACGGCGGCAATTTGCCGATCTGAAGTGCTGGTTTGGGTTTCGGCGGCTCCATCGCCACAGTAGAAGAGGGTGTGGCTGGTGTGTAGGCGAGGTTGCATAATGGCTCGCAGTTGATCGAGTTTCTGTTGGGCATTGGCAATTAATCTAGAACGCCGGATCAATAAGGTTGTTAATCTCTCATTGTCTTCTAATTTCTCCCCCGCAGACAAGGCCCAACCAATACGGGTGGTTAATTTTGCATATTGATAGGCTTCTGTTTCCGTTAAATGCACCAACACCGGATAATACAAATAATGGACGAGAGCGCCTTGGTCAATGGCATCTTTTAAGGTGAGTTCCGGGGGAATCACCGGGCCAAAATAATTAAAAATGGCCTCTGTTCCGGTGTGATCGAAAAACCGTTCTGGTGTGGCAGAAAGGGCTAACCGCAGTCCCACTTGGGCGGGTAAACTCTCTTCTAATTTGGCTGTTCCTAGGTTATGGGCTTCATCTCCGACAATCAAGGTTTTGGAGGGAAAATAGGGTAATTGGGACTGAAACCCATTCCCCATTAAGGTGGAATTGGTGGTAATCACACAGAGAAAGGGTTGCCTTTTAGCTTGGACGTTATACAGTTGTGTGGATAGCTCTTGTTGCCAATGACGTACACTTTCAAAGGCTAAAATGGGAACCATGCCAAAACTCTGGCATTCTCGCCCCCATTGGGCTACTAAATGACGGTAGGGACAAACTACAATTAAGGCTTGTAAATCAATGCATTGATAGAGTTCTGTTACAATGGCTAAAGCGGTAATGGTTTTACCGCTTCCGGTGGCCATTTTCAGGGTTCCCCGTCCTTGATTGGCAAACCAATTCTTCACCGCTTGCTGTTGATAGGGGCGCAGTTGAATAGAATCGGGCAGACGGGGAAACATGAGCAATAAAAATTTAATTTTGATCTTCGATCAATTGATTGTTTTGAATAATACTTTAACTTATTTTATCAGGAAAAGGTAGAGTATGAGTAGGATTTCAGTGATTATTCCAGTTCTGAATGAAGCGGATCGAATTTTGTCTACTGTAGCTAGGGTGAAGCAAGGCAAAGAGGTGGAGATTATTGTGGTGGATGGAGGGTCTACGGATGGGACGGTGGAGTGCTTAAAACAAGAGGGCATTGAGGTCATACAAACGAGTCCGGGACGGGGACATCAAATGAATGAGGGGGCGAGAAAGGCGAGGGGAGATTATTTATTGTTTTTACATGGAGATACTCAGTTATCTGCCGATTATGACCGATGGGTAGGGGATATTTTGCAGCAACCGGGGGTGGTTGCGGGGGCGTTTGAGTTGGCGATAGAGGGGGAAAACTGGGGCTATCGGGTGGTGGAATGGGGGGTGAGGTGGCGATCGCACCTATTTCAACTTCCTTACGGAGATCAAGCCATTTTTTTATCCCGTGCCACCTTCGAGCAGGTGGGAGGATTCCCAGAGTTACCGATTTTAGAGGATTGGCGCTTAATTCAAGCGCTGAAATCATGGGGAAAAATTGCGATCGCTCCCCTTCCCGTGGTTACCTCTGCTCGACGTTGGCAAAGATTAGGCATTTGGCGCACTACTGCCATTAATCAAGGGGTGCTAATTGCTGCTTTTTTGGGCGTAGATCTGCATCAAATTGCCCGTTGGTATCGACAGAAGCAATTAAAAATTAAAAATTAAAAAACTGAGGAATCCAATGCTAATTCAGCGATCGCGTCTGGGTTTGTCAAGTGAGGATTTAAGTATCACTCACTATTGTTATCTATCATCGTATAAACAGTCAGCCTGGTTGGAAGATACACGATCGTTGTTTAAAGTAAGTTCAACCATCTCACTTTTAACGTTGCTAAAAGAAACGTTCAGCGTGCAATTATTAGGATCGGGATCGGTTGCTTCTGCAAACTGCCACTGATAATCAACCCGTTCCCTCTGACTTTCGGGTTCTCCTAATTCCTGCAAAAGCTGTTCTAAAACAGCTTCAGCGTTCATACCTCTTTCAAAACGGGCTGCAATCTCTTTAAACTCAACCGCAGGAACAGGAGTGGTAATATCAACAGCGATACAGCGAGGATTGTTGTCTTCACAGTCCCTAATCTCATCAACATTCAAATTATCCAACTGGTCGTCAGAAAACTTTGCAGAGAGGAAATTGCCATGCTCATCTCTCCACGTATATGAGGAATAAAGATAGTTTATTTTCCCCGGACGACCGATAATTGTAGCGACTTCAGCGTAGCTCATCCCGTATTCGATTTGCTCGTTATAGCTTTCTACACGGTCGCTGAGGGGTGTTTCTTCAGTCTTGGGGAGCGATTCGTTAGTACAGTCATAATCTAACTGATGTACATCGCTTAACCCTGTTTCAGAAAGTTTTTGCAGGCGATCACGATATTCTCCTAATGTAGTTTGACTTTTAGGATAATCTGGGATGATATGATCGAGGATCGCGATCGCGCCCTCCCAATCCTCGATACAAATCGCCTGATTGAGTTGGTCAGTGGTATCGTCAAATTGACTTGGCGCTTCCTGACAACCCAGAAGTCCTAAGATTAAAATTCCCGTAAGGTACGGTTTCCAGTTCATCATTGCGTTTTTAGTAATTGATAGTTTTTCTAGCTATAATGGCGAAAAAGCTGATCCCGCACATTTTACAGAACTTCGCGCTGGAGTGCGGTGAAGATTTCGGATAGGGGAGCAGTAGAGATCATGACACTCGGATAAACGGCACTTCCCCAATGGGGGTGAACAATGGCGGCACAGTCGCCGTTTTTTTCGATGGGATATCCTAGAGTAGCATGAACGGCAGGAACATCGCTATGGTGAAGGGTTCCGGGAGAAGATCGGCGAGGATATCCGGTGCGCGGATCGAAGACATCGGTGACATAACCGCGATCGCCTAATGAGTCTGCCACTAAGTCCGACCATCGGATAAAATTTTCCCAAAGTATTTGTTTTTCGGCTTCGACTTCTGGAGAAATTTCAGTTAAGGACATCTGCGCTTGTTGCAGGAAAATAATTACCGATACAGGATCTTTTTGCCAACTGGGTAATAACTCCTGAAGATGTTCCTGAATATAAGCGCTTGGGGGATGAATGGAGATTTCCACCCCAAAGGTTTGGTTGTTGCGTGTTACCGTTAGGGTGTGAGAAGAGTTCATATCAAGTCCGGATAAAGGGTGAAGAAGCGGGCAAGATGCCCGCACTCCTCTAATCCCTTGATATTACTGGAGTGGGAGCGTCTCGCTCCCTAAATTTTTAATCATGGTATTTCCGCTTCGCGGACATGAACAATCGGACTTGATATCATAGATGAGGCAGCATGAAATTAGAGATCAGATACCAAGGGTAATCGACGAATACGAATACGGTTTGGCTCAACTGTAACTGCTGCTCCTTCTGTCAACTCTTGCTCACATTCTGCAATTACCATAAGCAATAAATCGCTCATTGCTTTAGCACGTAATCTTTCCATCCGAATACGAATCACTGAGGGAGAGGTGGCTTCATCAAGCGCGAGTAAACTGTGGAAATCTGCATCAAGAGTAGCCACTATATATCCCTCTTCTTTAGCTTTTTGGATAATTTCAGCATCTTCAGCTTCACACATTCCCATTTCACTAATATGGATCGCCTCAATACTTGCCTCACGTAATAATGCTGCTGTTAAGAGTGGCAATCCTTGATCAAGCAACAGTTTCATAAGAGTTGGGAAGTTCAATGATGCGATCATCAAGGTAAGAAGAGGCAAAAATGAGAGCTTGTCGGATATCTTCTTCCTCTAGTTGGGGAAACTCTCGATAGAGTTCTTCCCGATCTGGATAAGTTGCTAGTAGTTCAATGACTCGACGAACGGTAAGGCGAAGATTGCGAATACAGGGTTGACCATTCATCCGTTTGGGATTGCTGGTAATACGGTCTAATTTCATTGAGAGTACCCAAAAAATGGTGCAAACTTAGGGTGATTATAGCTCAGAGAGCGATCGCCCCATAAGCTATAGCTAGTCTAAATGAGTTGTGCAACAGGAAATGCCCTCTCCCTAATCCCTCTCCCACGGGAGAGGGACTTCTGCTCCCCTTCTCCCTTCGACTTCGCTCCCTTCGACTTCGCTCCCTTCGACTTCGCTCCCTTCGACTTCGCTCAGGGCAAGCAGGGCAGCGCCCACGGGAGAAGGGGCTAGGGGATGAGGGCAACCCTTTATCAAATCAAAGCCTTTTTCACTTCGGTCAGAAACGCCAAAGAATTAAACTCTGACTTCCCATTCATATGCTTAAACAAAGACAACTTACCCACCGAATAATCCCCAATAATATTTTGATAGGGATCGAGCTTTAAACTAATATTTCGTGTTGCTTCATAACGAGAAAAATGAAACAGGGTCAAATACTGTAAAATATCATGTTTTAACTCCCCTTCATGGAGCAATCCTTGATAAATCACTTCATTATCCAAAATTCCATTATAGGTATTTAACAGGGTAGCATAGGAAATGACTCCATTATAAAAGCGCTCGTCATCTTTCCCTACTTTCAGCCCATTAAACAAATTAAAAAACACCACAGCTTGCTGACTCGGATCGTTCACCAACTGGGTTAACTCGCGGATATCTTGGACATACAAAGATTTGGGTTTTAGATTCATAGAAGAGCGCACATAATATTTATCAAAAAACATCGGATAAATAAGAATATCCGGGTTATTATCTCGTAGACAACGAATCAGCGATCGCGACATAAAAAACAGGCGATCCTCTTCAACCGTCATATTTAAGCTGCTGGTATAGGGCGCTTTGGCAATATAAACAAAATGCCGATATCCTTGCTGATAGAGTTCTGTTATTTTATCTCGGAGAACTAAGGGATTCTTAAACAGTTCTGAGCGTGAATAAGAATCAGCAAAGGTACTTAAACAATTAATCTCTATTCGAGCATCTTGCCGACGAGTAACGCTCACTACTTCTCCCATTAAATTAGATAAATGCTGCTCCTTATCCGTTTGATAATGGGCATCAGTTTCGCGACTGGAGACCACAATAATAGCTAACTTTTCTAATTGAGGCGTTTCCTCTCGGTTATCAAAGGAGAAAACTTTAGGCAGTCGAGAATAGAGAGAACTGAGACCATTTCTGGTTTTATGAATATTGTTTGTTTTAATATCAAAGCCTTGGAAGTTAGCCAGTATTTTCTCTTCATTCAGCAAATGGGAGACAGTAACCGACAAATTCAGCATGAATTCTTCCAGGGGGGATGAATTGTTTTTATTGGTTAAATGAAAGCGGACAATAGGAATAAATAGGTTTTCCCGATTGGGGAGATAACTGGCTAACTGTTGAACGACAATGTAGAAGAGCAGCGTAAAGGTAAAGCGATACAAAAAAGCTGGTTGATGATCTAAGTTTTGATTCGCTTGTGTATCCACCTCGAATAAGACAAGCTTCCGATTTTTTAACGTGCTATATTCTTGAGAAGCACGACATTTCCTAGGCATGAGCAGCACCGGAAAACTCTGGAGACGCTCCAGATTATAGCTCATAGAAAAAGATTGAGAATCGCTCGTTTCGGCATAGCGAATATCTTCTATCTTTATGGTAACCGGTAATTGGCAGAAAATATCCGGATTGACTGCTGCTTCTCCCAGAGCTAAATACTGAAGACACTGTTTTGGGTTGCCTCTTAAAACTTCCTTAAACACAGTCGAGCGCTGCAAAATCTGATCGACATCTGTTTCTAATAACGTCTTCCTCACCCCCACATGAATACACTGTTCATCAGCCGGTAAAACCCTTCTCTGTTTTAAGGTCTCTTTGACTAATTCGACCAAGCACTTGATTTTTTTCTTAGTCTTAAATTGCTCTAATCCTCGGCGAATTCCTCGTAACAGACTGACTTTTGCCTCATCGTTATCTCCTTGCAGTGTCCCTAAAATTTTCGCTTCAAAACGACTGACTGGATCGTAGTTTAACTCATCAGTATAATTATATTCTTCTGCCTCTGGATCGCAATCGGAGGCAAAAATGAAGAAATATAAAAATGCGACTTTGAAAATCTTTTCTAGACCATATTGACTCCGAGCTACAGCCTGATTTTCTTCTCGGTCTAGATCGAGCAAACTACAGTAATAATCAAAAGCATTTTCGCCGCCCTGATTTTGCACTGGGCCATTGAATTTTAGTTTC
The DNA here is from genome assembly GCF_030068505.1 of Roseofilum capinflatum BLCC-M114. Lineage (NCBI taxonomy): Bacteria > Bacillati > Cyanobacteriota > Cyanophyceae > Desertifilales > Desertifilaceae > Roseofilum > Roseofilum capinflatum. The sequence continues at coordinate 16,031 of NZ_JAQOSO010000013.1, read as the reverse complement.
AGTCCAAAAATAAATTGTCTTCTGTGATGGAGGGGATCTGTCGTTTCGCCTAAGTAGCCTTCAATGATGGGAATAACAGGTAAAATATCTAAGGCTTCTGCACGAGAGAAGAGTGGGCGAAAATTGACAGGTTTTCCTTGATAAGAAAATGCATATTCTGCGTCCGCTTTATTGGGATCGGCAATATAATCATTCAAGGCTTTCAGACGACGAATCAAATCCCTGAGATAAACGACCTCTGGATGTTTGGAAGCATTAATATTTTGCTCTAAATATTCTAAATACTGAATTTTTGCTGCTTTTTTCAGTTGTCCCAAAACTTCCGTATCCATGAGCCGCTTTAGCCGATCCAGATCGGAATTTTCTTCTCTGATGAGATCGGTGAGAACATCTTCTAGCTCGCCTTGCTGTTCATCGGTTTCAGGATGAAGCTGTTCAGAGAGATAACGCCTCAATTCTTCGGGTAAATGCTGGTCAAACCGATCCGCACCATCGACGGTGATGGTTAACTTATGAAATTTAATTGAGCCAGGGGATTGAATCTGTAACCGTTCTTTTTGTAAGCCCGTATAAGCGGTAAAGGGATAACTTAAATCTAAACGGGGCGCTGAATTCTGAAAGGTGGAGAAATCCTGAAGTAAACTGGACAAAAAGGCGCTGGTTTCTAAGTTTTTTGCCCTTAAGCTCAATTGCAGTTGCTCTAGGAGTGCTTGTCTAATGGCTCGAATTTGATCGGGAAATTGGGTAGCGCAGGAGGGGCTAAAATTGACAGTAGCAGCACGAACCCCCCGATCTGAACCGAGGATCGGATCGGTGAGGTTTTGCTGGGCTATCTGATGAGCGATCGCCTCCAGATTAACCAGCAAACGTCTAGAATCATCGGAAACTCGAAATAAACCGGGCTGATTGGCGATCGCCTGTACAATGCGATCGAGGATGTCTCTATAATCTACCCTGGGGAGACTCTCATTGTTTTCCTGGAACCGATTAACCATCGTAATCTAAATTACTTCCGATTTCGATTATACGATCGCCTCGGCCCCCTTACAACCAACCTTCATACCCATCAAACTGCGGCAAACAGTTCAGAAAAGCTTTTTTCTGCGGCTTGTTCCTGGGTGACAATTTCCACGATTTTATTCCGAGACTCTGGACAGAATAGGGCTTCTACACAGACTTGAGCCACTTTCTGACGAGGAATAGTGCCTTCAAATAGGGTATCAGCCTTGGACATGACGATCGCCTGGGTATTGTCTTCGTTTTTTAATCCCCCAGGACGGACAATGGTGTAGGGTAAGCCACTTTTCATCAGATACTCTTCACCCTGTTTTTTCCACCATAAGACTAACCAAAACAAGTTCAGAGGATGGAAAAACTGGGACACACAGAGGGAAGACACCACCACTAACTGTTCAATTTGCTTGTCTTTGCACACTTCTACCAGGTTTTTAATCCCTTCATAGTCTACCTGATAGGGGCCCGTGGGGTCTAAACTCGGTCTTGCACCGAGAGCGCTTAACACGACGGTGCTATCGCCTAATGCTTGTTTGAGACTGTCTCGATTGAGCAAATCCCCAGTCACCAACTCTACTTCATCGGGGAGAATGGAGCGAGCTGCTTGCACATCGCGCACCAAGGCGATCGTCGGAATCTCGCGCTTAACTAGCTCGTGAACAATCCGTTTTCCGGTCTCTCCAGTTGCTCCAGCTACAAATGCTTTCATCGTTTTCCAGGTTTTTAAGATTTCTCTACAAATATTAACATTACAGGCTAGACCTTGGTTTTATAAGGGTTTTCAGACCTCAGTCGATCCAGATCTCTGCCAGGGTGTGATCTGGATTATAGGAAAATAAAGGTAGATTTGTACACTAAAACATAGATCAACTTGATTCACCCAATTGAGCTAGAAATCGGAGATCAAATCATTTGTAGGATTGAGTAAATCTGCTGGTGATAATTCCTATCCCAGCAGCCAATTGTCCAATTATGGGGATAGTTCAGAATCATGAAGCTTCAATCGAGTTTAGAAACCTACCAAAATTCATCGGATGTAGTTTTGGGCGCAGTTCCAGAGTATACTTCCTTGGAAAATGCGGGACAGGAAGAGAGCCTTAAGGAACCGTTCCAATTTTCTACCTTAGCTCAAGGAAAACTATTATTTAACGCTCATCCCCAAATGGTTGCGGACTATCTCGACGATCATCAGGGATGGTTTTGCCGTTGTGCTTCTCCCATGAAAGTCCGGCAAATTGCGAAGAATGGCTATGCGTTAATTATTGGTCAATTCGGTGCATTTGGCTATGATGTGGAGCCGAAAGTGGGCTTAGAAATGAAACCCCAACTGCAAGGGGTGTATACCATTGAGTCTATTCCTATCCCAGATGATGGCATGGATCTGGGATATGAGGTAGATTTTCGCTCTTCTATGGAGTTGGTGGAAGCATTGGATCGGGTAGGCGAAGAGGGAGCGATGACCTATGCCCAATGGACATTAGACTTAAAAGTTAAGGTTCACTTCCCCCAATTTATTCATGCTCTGCCCCAAGGCTTGATTCAAAAAACGGGCGATCGCCTCTTAGCCCAAATTGTCCGTCAAGTTTCCAATTGTCTCAATCATAAAATTCTCAAGGATTTTCACCACACCTACGATCGCCGTTTTCCCCGTCAACCGAAAAATGGGTAATAGGCAAAGTGACCAGTAGGGTGGGCAGTGCTGCCCACCTTACCTATAGGGGTTTTTAAGAGAACATTTTCTCTAAAATCCGGTTAACAATTTCTAGACCGGTAAAGGCTTGCCAAGCAAACAAACCGACTAAAATCGTATTCAGGGTAATGTGGCTATAGCGAGCCAAATCATTGCCTTTTTGCATCCAAGGGGTAAGGGCAGCCGAAATCGAAATTACCCCAGTCATGGTTAAACCGACGATTAAATGGGGCCCGACAAAGAGCTTACCATTATTAATGTAAGTAACCGCCATTCCGCCTAGGGTTCCCATTACCATGAGGGCGAGAATAATGGAACTGAGTTGATGGTGTCTGGCGTTAAATTTTCCTTTGATTAATTCTTTTTTTGCGTCACCGGTAGCGCTGCGGGTTTCGCGAATCTTGAAACCGAGATACATGCTATAGAGGATCAGGGCTAATAAAACCCACATTAAAAAGGGATGGAAGAACTGACTCCATAGTTTAATGGATTCTGGAATTTCCATGGGTGTCTCCGTGAGAAGTAGTTTACAAAACTTAACTTATCACAAAATGGGGGTGCGAGCATCTTGCTCGCTGGCTATATCTAGTCTAAAGGGCCGTTAATCTGAGCTTGGAAGCCGTAGACTTGGCGACTGCCGACAAAGGGGACAAGGGTGACTTCTCGTTCATCCCCTGGCTCGAACCGGACGGCGGTTCCGGCGGGAATATCCAGGCGCATTCCTAGGGCCCGATCGCGCTCAAAGCTCAGAGCCGAATTGACTTCATAAAAGTGGAAATGGGAGCCGACTTGAATCGGTCGATCACCCAAATTGGCTACGAAAAGGGTCACCGTGGGGCGATCGCCATTCAGTTCAATTTCTCCAGGCTCAACCAACAGTTCTCCAGGAATCATAAGACCTTACCTCACGAACGAATGGGATTATGAACCGTGACTAATTTTGTGCCATCGGGAAACGTCGCTTCCACTTGCACTTCCGCTAACAATTCACCAATGCCATCCATCACCTCTTCTTGGCTTAACAGGGTTGTCCCCAATTGCATCAATTCTGCCACCGTTTTTCCTTCCCTAGCTCCTTCCAGAATGGCTGATGAAATATAGGCCACCGCTTCCGGATAATTCAGCTTCAGCCCTTTTTCTTTCCGTCTTTCTGCCAACATCGCAGCCGTAAAAATCAATAACTTATCTTTTTCTTGGGGGGTGAGTTGCATAATCCCTAAGCCAGTTAACCTACCTTTTTTTATAGCATTTATTGACAATTTTATCCCAAAATGGCAAAATAAGATAGACATGCTACATTGGCCAAACTCTAGGCCTCAACCAATTCTCTTCTCCATGAGCTTGGCACAAAATCCGCCAAACCCCCATAAATAAAGACTTTCCCTCTTCAGTCGAATTTCCTCGATAGCGACAGAGCAAGCCATCGGGCAGTCGAGTCACGCCAACGGAAAACTTTTTTTCAGAACCCGGAAAAACAGCGCGGATGTCTTCTAGGAGCGATCGCCCGATCGCCCCTCCCAACCAACAGAGCGACCCCACCACCGGATAGCCTCCCAAACCATAATCAGCTCCTAAACCCCCCTCCTGGGTCAAACTCCCCTGGGAATCAATCCAGAGGGGCATTCCCTGCCGGGTGACCTGGGTTCGAGAGCGCCAGTGTCCGCGATCGAAGCCCTCCCCTAGGGCAGTGCGCCCCAACCTTGTCCACTCCCAGCAACACCAAATCGCACCAGGAGACAACTCCACCTCGACCTCTTGTTGATAGCGAGCGCCATCAAACAAAATCGTCTCTAAAGGAAACCAAGTTAACCTCGCCCCCGGCTCAATCCTTATCCGTACCTGAGTTTGAGCCATCTCTCCCCCAGAGCGATACACCTTAGTCGCCGCAGGAGTCGTCCAGAATACAGACGTTTCCGGCATCAGATGCAAAGACACAGAAAGGCGATCGCCCCCCACCATCCCCCCCGCCGTATGCAAAAGAACACTCTGGCAGTTTTGCGATCCCAGAGGGTAAAATGGACGTTGTAGCTTCAGAGGCGCAACCATCTCCTCAACCACGGGATAAGTTCGGCCAGAGGACAACCGATACTGAACCGACAACTTCCCCTGCCATTGAGTAGACTGAACATTCAATCTTGATTGTGTAGAATCAAGCATTTACCTATTGCCAACCGCGATCAAGACCAATCAAAGGGATCTTCGAGTAACATTTAGGTCGAGAATCTACCTTAAAAATCTCCAAAACTTCCCAACTAGACCCCAATAGTTAGATATCCTAAAAATAGGGATCTAACCCTTGGCTAGGCTCGATCCTATCATGACCGATGACCGATGACCCATTATCAGCGCCCAGCGCTGTAATTGCTGACGAACTCAAGAAGTATGGCAGAATCTGAATTTATCGACCTGACCATGATCCCCCAGCCTTCCCTACTCTCAGTAGCCTGGAATCAAACCTCAGTGGCCCTGGGCATTATTGACCAAGACACAACCTTAATTTCTCTTAATTATGCCTATGCCCGACTCCATCAGGCTACCGTCAGGGATTTAGTCGGTAAACCTCTCAAGAGCTTTTTTCCCTGGGATCTCAGCCAAGTCAATCTAAAAGAAATTCTCCCCAAACGCGATCGCCAACACTATACTTGGACACTCCAGCATTCTCCAGTCCAGTCAGTTAATGTCGAGATTATCCCCTTATCCCCACCTGCAAAACGCTGGCTGATTCAACTGACCCCTCAATCCGCCCCAACTGAGGAAGCAAAAGATCAACGCCAAATCCAAAAACTGGCCATCAATCTTCCTGGAGTTATCTATCAATTTCGCCGCTCTGCCGAAGGAAAAGCCAGCTTTCCCTACATCAGTCCCAGTTGTTTCCAGGTATTTGGATTTGATGGAGCCATGATTCAACAGGACGCAGATCTGATCTTAGACCGGGTACATCCAGAAGACCAACCCCATTTTCAAGACACCATTCAACAGTCAGCCGACCAACTCGCCCCTTGGAAGTGGGAAGGCAGATGGTTGCATCCTCAAAAAGGAATGTGCTGGCTACAAGGCGCTTCCCAACCCACCCTAGAGAGCGATGGCAGCATCATTTGGGATGGGCTACTTATGGATATTAGCGATCGCAAACAAATAGAAGCCCAGCTTCAAGAAAGCGAAGCTCGCTACCGGATCATGACCGAAAAAACGCGAGACTTAATCGCTCGTTATAGTCCCCAAGGGATTTGTTTGTATGCCTCCCCCGCTTGTGAAAGCTTACTCGGTTATACCCCCCAAGAGCTGCTCGGAACCCACGTCGAAGACTTATTCCATCCCCAAGATTTACAAAGCTTACAAAAAGCCGGTCAACGGCTTCTCGATCCCACCGATATTCGTACCCTAACCTATCGCATGGCCCATAAACAGGGTCATTATTTATGGTTTGAAACCACCATTGGTCGCTTATACGATCCCCAAACTCAGGAACTGCAAGAACTGATTACCGTTTCTCGCGATATTACCGAGCGCCAAGATACCCAAGCCGGCTTTGAAAAACAGGCCGAAAAAATCACGAAAATCTTAGAAAGTATCAGCGATTCCCTATTAACAGTCGATCGAAACAATCATATCACTTATATCAATCTCCAAGCTCAACGGCTTTTATTTCCAGAACATAAAAAAGTTTTAGGACAACCTTTATGGGATTTATTACCAGAAGTTTGGCAAAAAATATTAAAACCCGAATGTAACCAAGCGATAGTTGAGCAAAAAGCCCAGCATCTAGAAACTTTTAATTCCAGTTTGTCCGGGTGGTTAGAAGTAGGGATCTATCCCTACACAGAGGGATTATCGATTTCCATCCGCGATATTTCCGAGCGCAAACAAGCAGAAGCAGCTTTATTGGAGCGATCGCAACTGTCTACTTTAGCGGCTGAAGTAGGAAAAACCCTGGGACAAGGAGGAGATTTACCCGCCCTTCTAGATCGCTGCACCCAAATTTTAATTGACCAACTCGGAGCCATTGGCGCTAGAATTTGGACATTTGATGCCCAAACACAAATGTTAGAATTACAAGCCTTATCCGGGCCGATTACCCTCACCGATCCCCTACAGGCTAGAATTCCATTAGGCATTTCCGTGATTGGCTTTATCGCTACCCGCCAACAGGCTTACTGTACCAATCAGACTGCCAATGATGTCTGCATTGGCGCTCCAGCTTGGATTTCTGACCACCATATTCAAGCCTTTGCCGGATATCCCTTAATTGTGGAAGAGCGACTGCTGGGAGTATTAGCAGTCCTCGGCCGCCATCCCTTCAGCGAAGAACTCTATCAGATGTTAGCCTGGATTTCCGATGCGATCGCCCTGGCCATTGACCGTTCTTGGGCCAGAACCGAATTAATTAGTCGTCGAGAAGGCTTATTATTTGGGTTAGCCAGTCAAATTCGTAAATCCTTAGACCTCAATACCATTTTAGATACCGCCGTCCATGAAATTCGCAATCTTTTGCAAATCGATCGCTGTCATTTTCTCTGGTGTATTTTACCTGGAAAAGAGACTCAAATCGACCATCCACCAATTCTCACCATTACCCATGAAGCTCAAGAGCGAGATTTGCCCACCTTATTAGGAGAGTATTCCATTGCTGAAATAGATGAGTTGATAGAAAAATTTCAGTCTTTGGAAATTTTCCGCATCGATGATACCCGCATCAATAGCGAGGAACATCCCTATCATCAAGAGTTATTAGCTCAATTTGGTATTACCTCACAATTATTGGTTCCCCTGCAAACCCACACGGGTCAATTAGGGGCTATATTGTGTAGTCAATGTCACAAATCACGAGTCTGGACGGAGAGTGAGGTCGATCTGTTGCGAGCGGCCTGCGACCAACTGGCGATCGCCATTGACCAATCCGAACTCTATACCCAAACCCGTGCCGCAGCGTTTCATGCCCAAGCCCAAGCCCAACAATTAGAACAAACCCTGAAGAAACTCAAGCAAACTCAAGCCCAGTTAGTACAAACAGAAAAAATGTCGGGTTTAGGGCAAATGGTAGCAGGAATTGCCCATGAAATTAATAATCCCGTGAACTTTATTAATGGCAACTTGCTACACACCAGTAATTATATTGAAGACCTCTTAGGACTCTTAGACCTCTATCAGCAACACTATCCAGAACCCGATGAAGAAATTGCAGAGGAAGCCGAAGAAATTGATATCGATTTCCTTCGGGAAGATTTACCCAAAATGCTAGAGTCAATGCAAGTTGGAGCCGATCGCATTAGTCAAATTGTACTATCTCTGCGGAACTTCTCCCGGTTAGATGAAGCGGAAATGAAACGGGTTGAAATTGATGAAGGAATTGATAATACGTTGCTAATTTTGCAGCATCGCCTGAAAGCGAAAGGCTCATTTGGTGGCATTGAAATCATTAAAAACTATGGAGAGCTACCCAAGGTTGAATGTCATGCCAGTCAGCTCAACCAAGTGTTCATGAATATTATTAGTAATGGGATTGACGCTCTAGAAAATCGAGACGATCCAAGACAAATTACGATTACAACCGAAATGGGAAAACTCGATGATTGGAAGGTTCCCCATGTGGTTATTCGCATTCAAGACAATGGCCAGGGGATGGCAGAAGAGGTGAAACGCCGATTGTTTGATCCGTTTTTTACGACGAAACCCGTAGGTAAAGGAACTGGCTTAGGGATGTCTATTAGTTATCAGATTGTGGTGGAAAAACATGGAGGGTTCATTGATTGTTTTTCTGAACCCGGAAAAGGGACTGAATTCGTGATTAAAATTCCCATCAAGCCATTAGGGAATAAGGAATAGAAAAGTTTTAATCAGTCTCTGGTTTGCAGACTGGAAATTATGCTATAATGAAGAATGGTGTCTTTAGAACAGAGGTGAATAAATTACCCATGGCTAAAAAGGGTATGATTGAGCGGGAAAAGAACCGTCAACGATTAGTACAGAAGTATGCTCAAAAGCGCCAAGAGTTAATTGAGCAGTTCCGTAAAGCTGACGATCCAGGGGAGAAGTTTGAGATCCATCGTCAAATCCAACGTCTGCCCCGCAATAGCGCTCCTAGTCGTTTGCGTAATCGCTGTTGGGCGACCGGTCGTCCCAGAGGATATTACCGCGATTTTGGCCTATCTCGCCATATGATTCGGGAAATGGCTCACGAGGGACTCTTGCCCGGTGTAGTCAAATCCAGTTGGTAGAGGAAGATAGGGATTGCCAGACAATCCCTAGCCTTGGCCGCAGCACGTATCAATACCTAGACTTTGGAGTAATAAATCGCTAACTGCATTGGCGATCGCAAATTCGCCATAAAAGCTTTCGGAAAAATCAAATCCCTGCATTTCAGTGACAATCGCAATTACCAGGGAACCCAAATCCGTTTCCCCTTCCAATCGATGTCGTACATAAACTTGGGTGGCTCGTTGGGCAATCTCATGATTGACTGGTTCCGGTAGAAACTCTCGATCGAGCCACTGATGCAGGTTTTTCTGTAACCATTTGCCCTCCTGTTGGGCATCTTCAGCCAGAGGTAGGGTAATGGGTTGAATCGGTTCAGTCATAGAAGTTCATGGTAGCTCTGCTGTTACCTTCAGATTGATGCATTATAATAAACTATTATGGATTATGATATCCCCTTAATTATTGACGGGTATCGCCAAGGCTTGTTCTTGATGGCTGATGATGAGGATGAAGAAGGTTCCTCAACTCTAGGCTGGTATTCGAGTAATGCTCGTACCCTAATCCCCCTCGACGATCGCTTCCGATATCCGAAATCCCTGCAACGAGTTCTGAATCAAAACCGCTTTTCCGTTGCCATTAACCGCGATTTTGAAGCCGTTGTCGAAGGGTGTGCCGATCGCCCCTCCACCTGGATTTCCCCAGAACTGAAAACCATTTATTACGCTCTCCACCGCGCTGGATGGGCCCATAGTTTTGAAACCTGGCAAGAGGATACTCTAGCTGGAGGCATTTTAGGCCTGGCTATTGGGGGAGCGTTTATTGGGGAATCCATGTTTTTTCGCATTCCCGATGGTTCTAAAGTAGCCATGGTTAAATTAGTGGAGTGGTTGCGCGATCGCCACTTTCTGCTTTTCGACGCGCAAATGATGAATCCCCACTTAGCCCGATTCGGCGCTTATATCATCACAAATTCAGAGTATCAAAAGTTACTCAAAAACGCGATACAACAGCCTTGTTTATTTTCCCCTTGATGCCCAATCCTAACTCCCAGGTCTCACCGCTTAACTGACCCGTTTTTCTAGGGGAGTACATTGGCAAATCAGCTTCAGGATCGCCCGGTCTTCAAACCGTTGGGCCAACTCTAGAATGCGATCGGCAAACCGGGAATAACCAGGATTCAAACGTTTGAGCCGCCAACTTTCTTCCTCAATCACCTCAATATCCCCAATTTGAGCCGCCTGATATAGGGTCATCAGTTCATGACTCGGAGGAACCTGGGAAGCATCTAAAGGAGCGTCTGCTGAGGGTTGAGAATCTGAAATCTGACCTTCCCTAAAATTTTCCCGATCCGTAGGATTAAGTATCCGATGCATACTTTCCAAAACCTGATGACTACAGGTTTCAATCATGCGTAAGTGAGAGTGTTGTTGTGGTGTTAGATCTGACTCGCTATAGAGCATTTGCACATGACCTAAAATACCATGCAAGGGCGTGCGAATCTCATGATTGAGACGATCGATCCAGGTGAGTTGTAGGGGTTGGTAATCGGCGATCGCAGAAAGGAAATGACCCTGTTCTTCTTGGGGCTGAATGTCTTGGAATTGATCGGAAACTTGTAGATGGGTTTCTAACCGCGATAATAATTCTTCGGCTTCAAAGGTGTAGAGTATATAATCGATTTGATGATCGCGATAAAAAGAATAATGATCCATTAAATCTTCTAGGGTGGTCATTGCCAGCATCGGAATGGATTCATTGACAGCTTGACGACATAAGGACTCGATGCCAGCGAGATCGGCTGGATGCTCACCCCGGCGATCGATCAAGATTAAATCAGGGGGATCTTTCAAGGTTTTGGTAGATCTTCCCTGTCTATAGGATAGGGTTTGGACTGGATAACCACTCTCTTGCAAAAGAGCTAAGAGGGTTTCTAAATCGCTTAAAATATTGTAGACCACTAAAATACGTTGTTCGCTAGTCAGCATGGTTTTAAACTCCTTTATTAACTGCACTTATTTTTCGGACAAATCACCCGCCAAATGAGTTTGAATTTGATTGATGTCTTGGGTCAACTGTGAGAGTTGTTCCTGCCCTTGAATGACCAGAGTTTCTAAGGTGGTAACCCGTTGCTCTAGGGCTGCGTGCTGTTCGGGGGTGGGTTGATTGGAGGGCAGTGCCCCCTGTTCGACACAGCGAACCATAAAGCTGATAAACGCTTCTGTCGCTGTCGTTTTGCCACAAACGGCTTTGAAGTCTTTCCAGAGCTTTTCGTCGGTCTTAAAGGTGACTAACTTGCGTTTGGAAGTCATGGCACAGCATCTATACACCATCTATATGATAGCATAGGTGAATTGCTATGGGTCATAACTTATGGGGCTTCCTCCATCTCCCCATCTCCCCATCTACATTGGTGGCATGATAGCTTCGATCTAAGCGTTGCGGATTTTCATAGTCGGTGAGAGCTTGTTGCCAAATGGTGTAACCCTGGTGACTCAGGTGAATGCCATCGGTGGTCAAGTGGCGATCGAGGTTGCCTTGGTCGTCGGTAAATAGGGGATAGAGATTGAGATAGGTGGCTCCTTGTTGATGGGCGATCGCCGCTAAATGCCCATTGAGGTGACGAATACGCTCATTAGGAATAGCGGCTAACCGGGTGGGTAATAGGGACTGGAGAACGATTTCTGAGCGGGGATGGTTTTGACGCAAGGTTTGCACCAGGGTGCGCCAGTTTTGCATAATCACCTCATCGGTGACTCCCTGACGTAAATCATTAATCCCAGCTAGGACAAAGATGCGATCGGGTTGGGTGGGGTTGAGAAAATGCAACCGTTTGAGAATGTGCCGGGTGGCTTCTCCGGACACACTTTGATTGAGCCATAATTTGCCTGGGGGGAGTTGGTCATGGGGAAACCAGACGCTGAGGGAGTCTCCCACTAAGACATTGAGGCGATTTGTTCCTTGACCGGTGGCGATCGCCTTAGCTTCTAGCTCTAATAACCCTTGCCATTGTTGATGGGTGGGGTGTTGGGTGGCTTTTGCCCAGCGATCGGCAAAACTATCAGCAGGCAGACGAGTATAGATTTGACCCGCTTGCAAGGCTGCTAGTCGTTGTTGATAGAGTTGCATTCCCGATACCGGTCGCCAAGGAAGGGGCGCAGGGGCTTTCGGGAGTTGAGGAGAGAAGGAAGGGAACGGCTCAAATTGATTTAAATCTGACTTAGAGACCCAAGTTTCCACAGAGCTAAACCGGGGTTGAAACTCATCAACCTTGGGCAAATCGTCCAACACTTCTTCAACGATTTGTGCCCAAGACTGTTCAGAGAATGCTTGGGGTACGGGAGGATCTAGTTCATCAATTTTGGGAACGGTGAGAAGTCCGTCGCCCAGATCGGCTACTGTCCCTTGGGCCAGTAGACTGAGGGCCAATAAACCATGGTGACTCATAGCAGCAGATACGAACAACACTTTTCTCTTTCTTTGACAGCGTTGAGTATCCGAGTCAGGATAAGTTGCTTTTTAGGTCGGCCAGCAGCCGAAACGTCTTCTCTACAGTTCCTCCCATACCCAATGAACGGTTGACTATCGAGGGTTGACAAGCAACAGTGGCGATGATCGAGCGCTAAAACGATTTAACGTCTTTTCTCGCTTTTTCTGCTTCCTCTGGATGAATCCCCAAACGGGTAAGATTGATGCGTCCTCGATTATCAATTTCACGGACTTTAACAATCACTTCATCACCGACAGCGACCACATCTTCGACTTTACCCACTCGTCGATCTTCCAACTGGGAAATATGGATCATCCCTTCTTTACCGGGAAATAATTCTACAAATGCGCCAATGGGAATAATGCGAGTGACTTTACCCAGATAGACATCCCCTGCTGTGAGGGTTTTAGTCATGCTTTCAATCAGGTACTGGGCTTGTTGGGCTTTTTCGGCATCCAAGCTGTAGACCATGACCGTGCCGCTATCCTCGATATCGACTTTGGCTCCGGTTTGTTCGGTAATGCCTTTGATGGTTTTTCCTCCAGGGCCAATCACCAAACCAATTTTTTCTGGGTCAATTTTGAAACTAATTAACCGAGGAGCATAGGAGGATAAACTTTCGCGAGGGGTGCTGAGGGTAGAGAGCATGTTTTCTAGGATATGTAGCCGAGCGGGTTTGGCTTGTTTGATGGCATCCGCAATTATGGTTACGGGCAATCCTGTGATTTTCATATCCAGTTGCAGGGCGGTAATTCCGGAGTCTGTACCGGCTACCTTAAAGTCCATATCACCGAGAAAGTCTTCGATCCCTTGGATATCGGTCAGGATGCGGACTTCATCTCCTTCTTTAATCAGACCCATGGCTGCCCCACTGACGGGCTTCAAAATGGGGACACCGGCATCCATGAGGCTCAGAGTTGAACCACAGACCGATCCCATGGAGGTGGAGCCGTTGGAGGAGAGGACTTCGGAGACGACCCGAATCACGTAGGGGAAGTCTTCTTTTGGCGGTAATATGGGCATGATGGCCCGTTCTGCGAGAGCGCCGTGGCCAATTTCCCGACGACCGGGCGATCGCATGGGTTTGGTTTCTCCCACAGAGTAGGGAGGGAAGTTGTAGTGATGGATATAGCGTTTTTGGGCATCGGGATGCAGGTCATCGAGTTCTTGAGCATCGCCGGAGGTTCCCAGGGTAACGATGGACATCACTTGGGTGAGGCCTCGGTTAAAAAGGGCGCTACCGTGAACCCTGGGAGGTAAGAGTCCCACCATGCAGGAGATGGGGCGGACTTGATCAAGTTTGCGCCCATCGACGCGCACTCCCTCATCCACAATTTGCTGACGCATGAGTTTCTTGGTCAAGCTTTTGAAGGTTTTGCCGATCGCCTTCTCATCGGCTTCTGCGGCTTGACGAATGGGGTCATCTTCAGCTAATTCGGCGATCGCCGAGGATACTTCGGTTTCTTTAATTTCGTCCAGGAGTCGATCGCGGCTGGGTTTATCCAGGTCGTATTGGGAGAGAACCCCTTTAATTTTCTCCGTGGTGCGATCGCTAATAAAATTGGTCAAGGTGGGGTCTTCTGCTGGCGGTTCTTCGGTGACTAAATCGATGCCCATTTCCGCCATTAATTCCCGTTGGGCATTAATTAAGTCACAAACGGCTTCATACCCAAAATCGATCGCCTCGATGATATCTTGTTCCGGGAGTTGATTTGCCCCTGATTCCACCATAATCACGCCATCGGGAGAGCCAGCTACCACCAGGTCGAGGTCGCCATTTTCCACTTCTGTATAGGTGGGGTTAATCACAAAATCATCGCCCACTAAGCCTACCCGCACCGCCGCCATGGGCCCGTTAAAGGGGATTTTGGCTAACATCACGGCTAGAGATGACCCCGTGACGGCTAAAATATCGGGGGGAACCCGGTCATCCATGGACAGGGTAGTGGCTACCACTTGAATATCATCCCGTAACCAGGAAGGAAATAGGGGACGCAGGGGGCGATCGATTAAGCGACTGGTTAAGATGGCTTTTTCTGACGGTTTTCCTTCTCGCCGCAAAAATCCACCCGGTACTCGTCCCGCAGCATAGAGTCGCTCTTCATAGTCAACCAGTAGGGGTAGAAAATCGATTCCTTCCCGTGCTTCGGCACGAGTTGCCGTGACTAATACTGCTGTATCTCCCGATTGGATCAGAACTGAACCACCAGCTTGAGGCGCAAGAATTCCCACTTTGAGCCGAATATCCCGTCCGTCAAAGGATATTGACTTGTCTATCTCTACCATGCAATTCGTTACCTTTTATTGACACTTCTTTTCGTTTCTTCTCTGTGGCAATCCTAACATTGTTGTTTACCCGATGGTGAGAGCGATCGGGTTTTTGGCTCTTTTAGCCGGGAATACAGGGAAGCCAATTTCCTATTATATCAAGGTTTAAGCGGGTTGGGAAGGGCGGGGAAGATTATAGCGACTCTCTTGGTTGTGGGATGAGGAGGCGATCGCCCCAACTATCATAAAATAGAGTATCAATCTGACTCAACTGCTCCGTGACACGCCAACCCCACGACCAATTTGCCAAGCAATACCTCAAAGAACTGCTTGAACCCCTGGGAACAGTGGAAATTAGCCGAGAAATTTCAGGGGAAACCCTGCAAATCGATCTGATTTTCCAGCCATCCCCAGAACCCCCAAGTAACCCTCCAGCATTGGGTTTACTCTCTCAATTAGCGGCTAAACCTTGTTTATTAGAACCTTATCGCAATTGTCCGAGTCACTCAGAGATTCGCAGTTGTATTCTCAAACTTTTCTATGTTCATGGAGAGCTACAGCGTCAAGCTAAACGGGAAAAACCGACTCTTGAAGAACAACAATTGCCTCAATTATGGATTTTAACGCCAACAGCATCTAAGAAGCTATTGGAAGAATTAGGTGCTAAGGAGAATACTGAGTATGGCTATACAGGAGTCTATCGACTCGCACAAATTAACCAAACGGGGATTATTGCCATTAATCAATTGCCAGAAATCCCAGAAACCCTATGGTTAAGGATGTTAGGGAAAGGAGGAACACAGAAAAGGGCAATTCAGGAAGTGCTGGAATTACCCAGAGAAGATCCTCAACGGCGAAATATATTAGAGCTAGTGGGGATATGGCGAATTAATGTAGCCACTAAAATAGAACTAGACGAAGACGATCAGGAGTTAATGATGGAATTATCACCAGCGTATATAAAATGGCGAGAAGATACCATTCAAGAAGGAATTCGACAAGGACTTGAGCAGGGAGTTCAACAAGGACTTCAACGGGGACTTCGACAAGGAGTTCAACAAGGACTTCAACAAGGACTTCAACAAGGACTTGAGCAGGGGGTTCAACAAGGACTTCAACAAGGACTTGAGCAACAGCGCTTGATGATTGAAGCGTTGTTAAGGACTCGCTTTGGTGAGTTGGATGAGGCGCTTTTGGGGATTATTGATGCTTTACTGAAGTGTCCTCCCGATGAGTTTATGCCTTTGTGTTTGAGTGCTTCTCGTGAGGAGCTATTGGAGCGGTTTGGGAGTTCTGGTGAGGCTGAGGAAAGTTGAGTGAAAGGCGATCGCCCCAACTATCATAAAATAGAGTATCAATCTGACTCAACTGCTCCGT